>NZ_JAENKR010000169.1:0-1081 GCF_016598965.1 Campylobacter sp. TTU-622 | reverse complement strand
CATTCTGTGAAGAAGCATAAGGAAGTATAAATAAAGAGTGTTCTTTATTCATTCCATAAGAAGCATTTTTAAAATCACTCTTTATATAATCACTTGCATCAGAGTATAAATTACCCTTTTCAGACATAGCTATTTTTTGAGCTCTACTTGAAGAGCTTAAAGTAAAGCTTTGCATAGAATTACCCATAACATTATCAATAAAGGTTGATCTTCTTGAAGTTGTAGAGATTAAAGATCTAAAGGTTGCACCTGATATAGAGGCATTAAGGTTAAAATCTGTAGTAAGCTTTCCTGTTAATGGATCATAATTTAAAGATATTTCTCCTCCACCATTAGTTCCAATATTGCCAATATTGCCTTGATTTACTCCTGTGATAATATTATTTATATTGCCTAATTCATCAAGATTAACATTGCTTTGATCAACGGTTATGTTATCTACTTTTACATTAGAAGCTCCACTTCCACCTACAACTACAGTTTCTAATTTACCTGTGTTTTTATCAGTACTTACTACCCAATCTTTAATTCCAACGCTACCACTTCCATTATTAGTAACTGTGTTGCCGTTTTCATCTTTACCTACTGAGCCTGAATTTGAAATAATTAAATCTGCATTGCCATTATTAACAATACCTCCACCTATGGTTGCACCTTCACCATTTGAAATTTCAAGATTGTTATCACTATTATTAGTAATAGAACCACTTATACCTGTATCAGAAGTAGAAGTATTTGTAATAGAATCAAGCTTACCACCTTCCTCTACTACTATACTTCCTGTAATAGAACCATTACCTGTATTAGTAATACCACCTTCAATAGAACCTCCACTTTCTACTTTGATTTCACCACTAATAGAACCATTACCTTGATTTACTATACCAGAACCTCCACTTGAAGAGCTAACACTACCACCTGAAATGATAATACCTCCTGTGCTACCATCTTCACTAGAGCTACTACTACCTATAACACCTTCATTAACTATACCAGCAGTTCCACCTGTAACTGATCCTGAAATAGTGATTTGAGTATCAATCTCTTTTCCACCTCCTATATAAATACCAGAATTACCACC
>NZ_JAENKR010000168.1:0-1094 GCF_016598965.1 Campylobacter sp. TTU-622 | reverse complement strand
CTAAAATTATTGATTGTAGATTTAGATCCATCTTTTCCCCAAACTGTGATACCAAATTTAGAAACACCATTTCCTATAGTGCCTTCATTAGTGAAGGTATCTATAGTAGCACCATTTGAATTATTAGTACTGATTTGAACACTAGCAGTATTACCTCCACCTTGAAGGGTTCCTTGGTTTAAAAAGGTAGAAGTAGAAGAACTTGTTTGGAAAAGAATAGCTTGCTTGTTTTTATTTCCATTGCTAGTAGGACTAGAAATTGTAACCGAACCACTGCTTGTTATAGTAAGAGTATTACTACTATCTCCCGTTATGGTTTTTGTGCTAGTTTGTGAACTGTCTATAGTTGTATTTTCTCTAGCTTGAATACTAAAATCGCTATCATCATAAGGTTTTATATTAGCTGTAGCATAAGAATAAGAACTTAAAAAAGAAATTGTAACTAAAGAAAGAACTAGTTTTTTTGAAGAAGAATGGTTTTTTTCAATCCCCCCCCCCCGTTAATATTTCTTTTTTAAATAAACTATGGCTCATTATCAACCTCCTTATAGTTTAAATTTAATTTATTTGTTATAAAAAGAAATAAAAAAAAGAATAATAAATCCAAATCATAGATTATGCGTAATGATAAAAAAAATTTTCTTAAAGTTATATTAAGCAAACTTTTAGATATTTTTAATATTAATTTTATATTTATAAAATAAAAACTAATCAGTTTAATATAATAATCTTTGAAAGAATAAAAATAAAACTATTAAATAATATTAGTTTTATTTTTAAATTTAAAATATATTGGAGCTTTATTTATATAAAAAATATTTTTTAATTTATAAGTTTATTTCTATCATTTAATTTTATTCTATATTTAAACTTATGATTTAATTTATTAAGTATTTTTAAAAGAATAAACCCCAAACAACTTAAAGTCATTTAGGGTTAAGGAGATTAAACTAGTTATTTATATTTATTCTAAATAACTATTTAGAATTATTTATATTCTTTTACCACACATAATTAAATTGAGCATATCCTGTATGAGTTTTACCATCTTTATCAAACATTCCATTGTAGTTTAAGCTAAAGTAGAATGCTTC
>NZ_JAENKR010000167.1:0-1096 GCF_016598965.1 Campylobacter sp. TTU-622 | reverse complement strand
GACTAAAAATGATTAATCATAAAGACTAAATAAAAAAAATCAATTCTAGAAGCTTTTTTAACTAACAAAATAAAAAATAAAAAATAAAAATTTTACGTTCTATATTTTTTTTTAAAAAAACTAGCTTTATTATAAAAATAAAAATCTTTATCAAAATAAAATATAAAAAAAACAGCTTAAGCTTAAATTTAAAAATTTAACTTTTCATTTAAAAAATATTTAAACTTTTAAATTTAAAAAAAATTTAAAACAAAATTTAAATTTTTTAATAAAATTTCTTAATAAAAAAAATCAATACAAAACTCTTCCCCTTTTAAATTTTTTAAATTTTTTAAATTTTTAGGGGGCTTTTGAAATACTTAAAAATAGGGCTTTAGAGCTATATTTTACCGACATTTTGCGAAACTTTTACCGACATTCTGCGGAAAAATAAAAGCTTAATATAATGCTAAAATAGATATTTAAAAGCATTTTATATAAATATAAAATAGTTAATATTTTACCGACATTCTGCGACTTTTACCGACATTCTGCGGAAAAATAAAAGCTTAAAAAACTATTTTTAAGCTTTTAAAAGCATCTTTCAAAGATAAATTTAAAATTAAATAGTTAATATTTTACCGACATTTTGCGACTTAATAAAAGCTTAAAATAGTGATAAAATAATTCTTATTGATTGTATAAATCTTTTACCGACATTTTGCTATTATACCGACATTTTGCGACTTAATAAAAGCTTAAAATAGTGATAAAATAGATATTTAAAAGCATTTATATAAATATAAAACTTTACTTAAATTATTGATATTTTTTTATAAAAAAATCTATTACAAAGCTTATAAATAGGCTTTTTATTAGTATAAATCATTTCCGCAAAATGTCGGTAAAAGATTGGGGCTTATATTTATTTAAAAAAATATTAATAATTCTTATATTTTTTATATCTTATTTATAGTTTTTTTATATTTTTAAAGTAAAAAGTAAGTTATAATCTACAGCTTTAAAATTCTTAAATGTAAAACAATTTAAATCATTATGATATATAAGACCATCGCTTCTTTTTTCCTTAACTTTTCTCATTATATTTCCTTTGTCT
>NZ_JAENKR010000166.1:0-1146 GCF_016598965.1 Campylobacter sp. TTU-622 | reverse complement strand
CAGAATTACCACCTTCTACAACAGCACCACTTTGAACTTCAATAGCTTCAGCTTCTATATCTTTAGAGGTTCCATCTATATTAATACCATTATTTCCAGCTTTAATGCTACTACCATTTTCTAGGATAATTCTTCCTAGTTTCATGATTTCACCACTAGAACCATCAGATGCTGCATAAAAAGTTATACCATTTAAATCAGCTTCTATAGTGCCTTTATTAATAATAGTATTAATATAATTTCCAGCTTCAGCTTGGATACCATTAGATTTTGATTTAATAAGACCTTCATTAGTTAAATTTTCAATAGTGGAAGGGCTTCCGTAATAAGTTGCAAGGGAAATTCCTGCTGCAATAGTATTGCTACTAGTTGATTCTATAGTACCTTTATTAATAAAAGTTCCCATAGAACTTTTAACTAATTTAATTCCCATAATACCAGAAATTAAACCCTCATTAGTAAAAGTTTTTACTAAACCTTGTAAATATACGCCAGTTGAAACATTCACATTTGCAGTAGGCTGTATAGTTCCTGTGCTTTTTATAGTTCCAGTGTTTGTGAAATTATCTATTGTTGTTCCACTAGCTATATTTACTCCAAAAGTACTATTAGTGTTTATAATTCCACTATTGTTAAAAGTTTTAATTTCTGTATTACCAAGATAAATACTTTCGCCATTGTTCGAATGAATGGTTCCACTATTGCTAAAATTATTGATTGTAGATTTATTATCAGATTTTCCCCAAGTTGTGATTGCATATTTAGAAGAACCATTTCCTATAATGCCACTATTTTCAAAGCTTTCTATAGTAACACCATTTTGTTTATCAGCTCCTAAGTTAATACTAGCTGTATTACTTCCACCTTGAATGGTGCCATTATTGCTAAAATTATCTATAGTTGATCCACTAGCAATATTTATCCCTTGTTTAGTAGTACTACTAATAGTCCCACTATTAGTAAATGTTTTAATCTCAGTATTACCAAGATAAATAGCTTCACCAGCGTTTGAACTTATAGTTCCACTATTGCTAAAATTATTGATTGTAGATTTAGATCCATCTTTTCCCCAAACTGTGATACCAAATTTAGAAACACCATTTCCTATAGTGCCTTCATTAGTGAAGGTATCTATAGTAGCACCAT
>NZ_JAENKR010000165.1:0-1228 GCF_016598965.1 Campylobacter sp. TTU-622 | reverse complement strand
ATAATATATCTTTTGTTTTAAATTTTATGTTTTTGTGCCTTCTTCTTATGTTTATATGTTGGTTTTATGGAACTTATCAAGTCTTAAGAGTTTCATTATATTTAGCTCCTTTATTTATAGCTATATTATATATTTTTGGCATAGAATTAACAATAGATAGTTTTAACCCGTATTTTCTCGTATTTATAATTATTTTAAATGGGCTTTTATGGACTTATAATCAGGAGTTAAAATGAACTTATTAAATAAAAAATTTATTTTAGTCTATGCTATTTATATAGGCATTATTGCTTTTATTATTTTTTTTGGAAAAGATTTTCTAAATTTAACACTTTTAGTATTTAAAAATTTATGGAACTTTTTTTCAGCGATAGATGGTGTTTATTATGGGATAGGCATTGTTTTATTTTTCAACCTAGTCATTATTTGGCTATTAATAGGTATTTTAGAAAATAAAATAGTTGGCATTTTAATATTTTTATTAATTGTTACTCCATTATTTTTTTTATTTTTTTATTATTCTAACGCTAATTTTAGTCTCAATTTTTTTAGAAAACTTTACGACATGAAATTTCCTATTAGACTTATTCCACTCATTGTTGTATGTTCTTGTATTGCGACAATAGTAATAGAAAGATTAAGGGAAAACTATGAAAATCAATAAAATAATTTGGACTTGTATTAATTGTCAAAAAACTAATAATACAAGTTTAGGAAGTTTAAAGAGTTTAGAAAAAGCAGAGCAGATATTAACTTCTTTTAATGAAGAAGTGATCTTGCTTGCAAAATGCAAAAAATGCAAAAAAAATAATGAATTGCTTATGCAGTTTAAAATAATAGGATTAAGTCAGTTTCAAGAAGAAAATAAGAGCAAGAGAACTCTTAATATGGTCAAAATTAATAAAGATAGAGCTAAGAATAAAAAAGAGCAAATTTTCTCCCTTTTAAGCGGATTATTTTCAGATAGTTATAAAGATGAAAAAGGAAGCTATAATATAGAAAAAATAGCTTTACACGCAAATGTAAATATAAAAACAGCAAAAAAATATATTATAGAATATGAAAAATTTTTACTAGAAAAATTTTAAGAATTTATGAAAAAGTTATAGTAAAAAAAGGGAGAAAAAGTTTAGGTTTGTTTTTGGAGTTCGGTTATAAAAAAACTATAAAAAGACTATAAATTAAATATAAATTAAGTATAAATATACTATAATTATAATACGAAAAC
>NZ_JAENKR010000164.1:0-1271 GCF_016598965.1 Campylobacter sp. TTU-622 | reverse complement strand
ACATAATATCAATAATATAAATCAAACTACTTATTCTAAACAAGCAATAGTTAAGCTTTGTTCTAATTTATCTAAAGATGGAGCAAAAAGAGCAATAGATTATATTTTAAATAGTGCTGATACTCCTTATCTTATAAATGAAAAAGGGGAAGAGATTTTAACAGAAGATGTGATAAAAGATTGGAAAATTGATTTTTCAAATCAAAAAAATGCTAAAGACGCTTGGCATTTGATTTTTTCTATTAAAGAAAATCCTACTGAAAAAAACTTAGAGATTTTAAAAAAAAGCGTCAAAGAAACTATGGATAATAATTTTTTTGGTTATAAGTATGTAATGGCAATACACACTCATCAAAACAATCCACACATTCACATTGTTTTAAATAAAAGAAATATTTTAACAAAAAAGAAAATTCATTTTAATACAAAAGACGATATTAAAGATTTTTGGAATGATGTTAGAAGTAATTTTTCTATGTCTTTAAGTTCTAAAGGATTACATTATCATAATCAAACTTCTTATGAAAAAGATTTAGATAGAAAATATCAAAAAATAAAAAGCACTTTATATCTTGATGAGATGGATACAAAAAAAGATTTAAGCGATATGATTTTAAATATAATTAAAAAAGAAAGTAAAAAGTTAGAGAATAAAAAATCTAAAATTGATATTTTAAATAATGAAAGTTTAGAATTAAAGAAAAATAGATTAGATCTTATAAATCTTTTTAATCAATATAAAAAGAAAAATAATAAAAAATATTTCAAACTAGGAAAAGAGTTAAAAAAAGTATCAGATGATTTAAATAAAATTGATTTAAAAATACTATCAGAAATAAAAGAAACTCAAAAAATCAATGAAAAGATTTCTCTTTTAAATAAAGAGCTTGACAAATACAATTATCAAAACATTGTGGATACAAAAAATCTAAAGAATTTTGTTGATTTTATGCGTAAAAATAAACTAGCGACAAAAAGCGATTATGAACTTTTAGAAAAAGTTAAATTATCCATTTTAAAAAGCGACGATAATCTGGATAAAAGTTTAAAAAATACCATAGAAACCAATACTATCCTAACAAAACTTTTCAATGGTAAAAATGAAAGCATTTTTAAAATAGAAAAAAAGATTAATAATATAAATAATTACATAGAAATTTTAAAACAATCAAACGCTGAAGTTAAAGAATATGAAAACTATTTAAAAACTTTAGAAGAAAATAAAAATTTTTTAAAAGATTATGCTAAAAATCGTTTTGAGAATTTAAAAA
>NZ_JAENKR010000163.1:0-1275 GCF_016598965.1 Campylobacter sp. TTU-622 | reverse complement strand
GAATTAGATGAGCTTTGGATGATAGATGAAAAAAGCTATTTAATTATTTCTCCTGGAAAAAATAAAGAACAAATGGCTTCTCTTGTAGAAAGTAATTTAAAAACTATAGAAAATTTTAAATTTATCTATAAAAATGATTTAATTTCACCGAAAATAAAATCTGTTTATTTAGATAAAGATGGCAATCCTGATGGAAATATTTTAGAAGAATTAATTGAGCAGATTAATATAAATGAACAAAGTTAGTGAATTTTTACTAAAAAAATCAAGCAACTATGATAAAATTGATCGTTTTGTTGCTTTTAGAATGTATGAGAAATACAAAAAAAAATTAAAGATAAAACCTATAATCCATATAGTAGGTACAAATGGTAAAGGGAGTACGGGAAGATATTTAACTCAACTTTTATATCATTTAGGTTATAAAGTTGGACATTATACTAGCCCCCATATTTTTAGTTTTAATGAAAGATTTTATTTAAATTCAAAAATTATAAGTGATAAAAAATTAGAATTAGCCCATCAAAAACTATCTAATATTTTTAAAAATGATCTAGAGGAATTAAGTTATTTTGAATATGCTACATTTTTAGCTACAATACTTTTTAAAGATTGTGATTACATTATTTTTGAAGCAGGAGTAGGTGGAGAATATGATGCTACTTCTATTTTTGATAAAAAATTAAGTATTTTTACAAGAATAGGTTTTGATCATAAAGATCTTTTAGGAAATACACTTAAAGATATAGCAAGAACAAAGCTAAAAATTATGACTAAAAAAGCTCTTATAACTACAAAACAAGAAGAAGAAGTTTTAAATCTTGCAAAACACATTGCTTATATGAAAAAAACAAGATTATATTTTAATGAGCTTTTAAGTAATGATATAAAAAATCAATTTGAAAATTATGCTAAAAAATATCAATTACCAAATTTTTTAAAACATAATTTAAATTTAGCTTTAAATGCTTGTGTGCTTTTAGAGGGTAAAAAAAGAACTTTTAAAGCTTTTGAAAAATTAAAAGCTTTAAATTTGTTAGCTAGATGTCAAAAGATTAACTCTAAACTTTATGTAGATGTTGGTCACAATCAAATGGCAGCTAAGGCTTTATATGAAAGATTTCAAAATATTAAAATAGATTTGATATACAATTCTTATTTAGATAAAGATATTTTTGAAATTTTAAAAACATTAAAGCCTATAATAGATACAATAAAAATTTACAAATACAAAGATGAACAAAGAAAGCTGGCAAATGATATAATTTTTTCTAT
>NZ_JAENKR010000162.1:0-1297 GCF_016598965.1 Campylobacter sp. TTU-622 | reverse complement strand
AAATAAATATTTTCATTGTTTATATTTGTATTGCTTTTATGTATAGTAGGTATAAATATTTTTAAATTTCCTTTATAATCATTTAAAGCATTAACGCCTTTTAAGGTAAATCCTGCTATGAGATATTTATAATTTTGATTTTCAATTTGTGATAAAGTTTGTTTAATCTTTACTTCATCTTCTGTACCAATTAAAAAAACTTTAACTTTAATTTCGGCACGTTGCTTTAAAAGATAAGCAATGCTTGCATTAATTATAGTATTAGAATAACTTTTAATTGTTTTTTCTGGAATAATAATAGCTATTTTTACAGAAGTAATTTTTTGTAAATTTGTTTCAAAGTCAGTAATGGAGTTAAGAAGTTTAGAATAAATATTTGATAAAAATTTATCTTTATTATCTGTAAATTCGCTTAAAAAACTAAGATACATTTTTGTTTCTAAAAGTTCAAATAAACAACTAGAATCGCAAAAATTTGTATTCAATTTAGGATAAAAATTTTGCACTAAATCACCTTCTATAAGCTTTTGTTCTTTTGAATATGAAAAACAAAACATAAAAGAGATGATTAAAAGTATTTTTTTCATAAAAATCCTTTAAGTTTTTTTAGATCTTCAATAAATTTTTGTTCATAGCTTGGATTTTTTTCTATAAAATCAAGCTCAAAGCTTGGTAAAATAAAAAAATTTTTATAAGAAAAAATTTCACCACGTAAAATATTAAAATCTTTTAGACCCAAGCTTTGGAAAGCATACTCTCCAAGACATAATAAAATTTTAGGTTTTATAAGATTTAATTCATTATAAAAAAAAGGTAAGCAAGATTGTAGCGAAAAATCGTCATTTTTTCTATAATCAAAACATTTAAAAAGATAGGAGAAATAAAAATCTTTTTCTTCTAAATTTAAATATAGTTTAAGATATTCTTTAAGTAGAGAACCTTTGTGAGAATTTAGCAAAATTCCGCTTTCATTTTCACTTTTATCTCCATGAGAAGTTAAAATCATTAAATTGACTTTTTTTTGCACTTTTTCCATTAAAGAATTTTTTCTATTTTTAGAAAAATGACATAAAGTGCATTGTTTTACATTATTATTTAAATTTGCAAAGCTGATATTATATTCATTTTTATAAGGAAAGTCTTTTAAAAAACTATAACCCATAGCTTTAAGATAATGTAAATCCCTAATCATTATTACTTAATTTATTTAATTGGTCTTTGTTTAAACGATATATTCTCCATTGATTTAAATGAATTGAAGATAAATTTTCATAAAATTTAATACCTTCTTTATTAT
>NZ_JAENKR010000161.1:0-1312 GCF_016598965.1 Campylobacter sp. TTU-622 | reverse complement strand
TATAAACAATGAAAATATTTATTTCGGAAGTATTGATTATAGTGAACAAATTAAAAAATTACTAGAATATTCTAATTCTAACATAGCAATTTTTAGTGATAATTCTATCTTATCAAACAATTTAAATACTCAAATCTTAAGTCAAAATAATCAAGCTAGAGTTTATAAAATTGAAGGTGATAAGCTCGATTTTGAAAAACTTTTTAAATCTCAAGGAAATTTAAATGATGCTTCAATATTTTTTAATACTCCACTAATTAAAACAGCTTTAAGTAGTTCTCAACTAAGATTTTATGATATTCATCCTTTTGTTTTATTATCTACCCAAATAAACTACAATCCTGTATTTCTTAGTCTAACTCAACCTAATGACAGAAAAAATTTCATCATAGCTAATTCCATTAATAATAACGATGATAATCTGTCCTATCTCAATGAAATTTTTAATCAAAATATTGATTATAATTGGATTGCTTATGCAACAAGTGTTGGAATAGATTATTTTTATACAAAATTTTTAAATTCAAAAAGTCAAAGAATTTTTGAAGAAGAATTAGAAAATTCTCAATTTATATATAAAATCAAACTTGTAAAAGGCTTAAAATCAAATTTTGAAGAATTACATTAATTCTTCAAAGATTTCTTTTAATTTCTCATCTATTCTAGAAATTTTAGAATCCTTTAAAAAGGCTAAAGTAAAATCAGCATCAAAAATTTTTTCATTATCTTTAAAAATTTCTTGTCTTATAAGCGCTGAAACATTTTTAATTTCTAAAAGTTTTGTTTTAACTCTTAATATATCTCCGAGTTTTGCTGATTTTAAAAAACGACAATTTGCTTTAGTGACCAAAAAATGACCTGTTTTTTCATTAAAAATATCTATATCTTTTTTAAAAAACAATTCACTTCTTGCTCTTTCACAAAATTTTAAATAATTACTATGATAAACAACTCCTCCAGAATCTGTATCTTCATAATAAATACGAATTTCCATTAATATCCTTTATATTTAATTTTTCATAAAAATATTATTTATATTTTATAAAAAAATAATAATTAGTATAAATTATCAAAAAAATTTTATATAATTAAAATTATTTTAAAATTTAAAGGAGAAAAATGAAAAAACAAATTCTAGCCCTAATGTTTGGTATCGCTTTACTTTTTAACGCTTGTGATTCTTCAAAATCTAAAAATGAAATCTCAAATCACATTTTAAAGGTTGGGATAGAACCAACTTATAAGCCATTTGATTACAAAGAAAATTCAAAACTTACAGGTTTTGATGTAGATTTATTAGAAGCTATTGCAA
>NZ_JAENKR010000160.1:0-1320 GCF_016598965.1 Campylobacter sp. TTU-622 | reverse complement strand
AAAATTAACATCATAAGTAAGATCGCTTTTGCCAAAAAAATCTTGCAAATTACTTGTAAAAGGATCAAAAATTTTATGATTTTGATAGATTCTTAGACTTAAAGAATTTGGATTTAATGTTCCATAATCAAAGTTAGCAAGAATAAACTTTTTACAAGCTTTATTTAAATCTTCAAAAAAGTCTTCTAAAGCAAAACTTAGTTCCCCCTTTGAAAGTTTCAATTCTTGACATTTTGATTTGGTATAGCTATCTATATTTGAAAAATAAATTTTATAATCCTTAATAAAGGCCATTTTATCTTCATTGATTAATTCACAAGAGAAACTATCAAAAAGTTCATTGCAAAAAATAAAAGCATTTTCAAAATTGCATTCTTTTAAGGAATTTTTATGATGAAAGTCTATATTTTGTAAAGTTTGTTTTTGTAAAGTTTGTAATCTTAAATGTGGTTCTACAATATAAAATTCTATTTCTTTAAAAAGCTCTGGTCTAAATTCAAGTAAGGCGCTTAAAAAATCTTTACTTAAATACCCTTCATTTGCTCCTATCTCTACAACCTGCAAAGGAGGAGTTAAAATTTTTTTATCAATTAAATCTAGAAAATGCTGAGCAATTAAAGTCCCAAAAAGATTTCCTACACTAACAGCAGTAAAGAAATCTCCCTCTTTGCCTATTTTAGTAGCTTTTTTGTAGTAGTTTTGATGTAGCCAATTTTCAAAAAATTCACTAAATTTTTTCATTGTTTAATAAAGCGTTATATTTTTCAATAAAATCAATAGGATCAACTTGTTTTTGATTAACAATAATACCAAAATGTAAATGAGGCCCACTTACTCTTCCGCTATCTCCACTTAATCCTATAATTTGTCCTTTTTTAACCTTATCTCCAGTTTTCACTAAAATTTTTGAAAGATGATAATATTGAGAATATATTCCATATCCGTGATCAATAATTATAGAATTTCCAGCATAGTAGCGGTTTTTAGCAAGTTTGACTATACCTGAATTTGCAGCTTTTATTTGTATTCCAATTTTTGCTCTAAAATCAGTACCGCTATGATAAGAGGCTAATTTATCGTTAAAAATTCTTGCTTTACCAAAAGAGCTTGTAATAAAAGAATCAAGAGGTTTTTGAAAATTTGCACTTATAAAGGTATTTGGAGTGTAATTAGCATAAATTAAAGAAGCTTCTTTAAATTCATTAGCAATTTGTTTTTGTTTTTCTTTAGAAGGAAAAACTTTATTTGGTGCAACTTGTAGAAATTCTTTTTTATAACTACCCTCTAAAGAATTTATAGTGTATATTTGTTCTTTATTAG
>NZ_JAENKR010000015.1:0-22596 GCF_016598965.1 Campylobacter sp. TTU-622 | reverse complement strand
TAAAGTAGAATAACCTATAATAGTTCCTTTAGTATGTCCTTTACTTTCTTCATTTAAAGATAGTTCAACATTCTGTGAAGAAGCATAAGGAAGTATAAATAAAGAGTGTTCTTTAATTGTTTTATTAAAATCTCTATTTGAAGTATTTAGAGCAAAACTTTGCATAGAATTATCCATAATGCTATCAATAAAAGTTGATCTTCTCATCATGGTAGAAATTAGACTTTTAAAAGTTGCTTCTAAGATAGAAGGATTAAGGTTAAAATCTGTAGTAGGTTTTGTAATTGGGTCAGTATTTGTATTGTCTATATTATTTAATTCATCTTCATCTATACCACCTCCAGCAACAAAAATAATAGTCTCAAATTCTCCATAGCTATAGTTTCCTATAGCATAAGAATAAAAATTCAAAAAAGAAATTGCAACTAAAGAAAAAATTAGTTTTTTTGAAGATGTATAAGAATGATTTTTAATCCATTTTATCAATGAATATTTTTTACATAGACTAAATTCTTGCTGACCCATTTATAACTCCTTATATTTATTTTGATTTTATTTAAAAAGTAATAAAATATCGGCTTTAATGATAAAATATTTTATATTAATATTTATTTAATTATTGTTTATATATTAATTTTTTGTTTATATTATTATTTAAGAATTTAATATTAAAAATAGGATATTATATAGTGTTTATTTTATTATTATTTTGGAATATATTAAAATTTTATTTATAATTTTAAAAAGTATTTAAATAATTTAAATACTTTTAGCATATTCTTAAAACAATCTTTAAAATTTCTTTTGCTTATTTAATTTGTTTGTAAGTAGTCTTTTAAATGATAAAATAAAATAAATCAAAGCTATAATTAAAGCACTCCATTCCCAAAACATAGGAACTTTAGGACTTAAAAAATAATGATAACTTGCTAAAAGAAAACACAAATAACTTAATTTTCTTATTTTTTCTATCTTTTTTAAAAAACTAAAGGAACTTAAAAACATTAAAACAAGCAATACAAAAGCTATAAAACCACTTGCTTCTAATAAACGCTTTGAAATATCATCAAAAAGTCTTAAAAATTGCATATTTCTATCAAAAATAAAATAGTTTAAAAAATGAACAATCGCCCAAAAAACAGAAAAAAACCAAATAATTTTGGATAATCTTTTGTATTTTTTAATCTAATTAAAGAAAACAAAAGACTTAAATTTAAAAATATTAAAGAAAAAATACCTGTATAAAAATAAGTTTCTTTAACAAAGTCAAAAGAATTTAAAATATTGTAAAAACCATAAATCACACTTATAGAAAAAAGCGTATAAATTATAAAATTATAAACTAGCATTAAAAATTCTTTTTTAAATCCATATTTGCATAAAGGCTTGCCACTTCTTTTTCATAGCCATTAAACATTAAAGTCGGCTTGGTAAAAAATTCTCCTAGAACTCTTTCATTGGCTTGTGACCATCTTGGGTGAGAAACATTAGGGTTGACATTAGCATAAAAACCATATTCATTAGGAGCATACTCTTGCCAAGTTGTCTTTGGTTCATTTTCAACGAATTCAATTTTTACTATAGATTTAATACTTTTAAAACCATATTTCCAAGGAACCACAAGACGTAAAGGCGCTCCATTTTGTCCGAGTAATGGCTTTTTATACATTCCCACTGCTAAAATAGTAAGTGGATGCATAGCCTCATCCATTCTTAAAGCTTCTGTATAAGGATATTTGATAGTAGGAAATAAAGCGTTTTGATCAGGAAATTTCTCCTTATCAAAAAGAGTTGTAAATTTAACATATTTTGCCTTGCTTGTAGGTTTTGCTTTTTCAATCAAATAACGCAACTCAAATCCTATCCAAGGAACAACCATAGACCAAGTTTCTACACAGCGAAAACGATAAATTCTTTCTTCTAAAGGAAATTTTAAAATATCTTCCATTGTTAATTTTAAAGGTTTTTCTATCTCCCCGCTTAATGAAATCTCCCAGTTTTTTACATCAAAATTCTTAGCATACTCTACTGCCTTTTTTTTATTGGTAGAAAATTCATAAAAATTTACATAATTGGTTGCAAGTTCTTCGTCTGTAATGCTTAATTTTTGTGCATTTTTATCGCTACTAAATTCAAGAGCTAAAAGTTTAGAGTTAATCAAACTTGAACTTAACATAGCTCCTACTCCTAGTTTTAAAAATTGTCTTCTTTTTTTGTAAAGTTCTTCTGGTGTTATAAACATAATTTTTCCTTATTAATAATTTTTACAATAATAACAAGACAAAATAAACCTTATTTAAATAAAGATTAAAAATATTAAATATTTTTATAATTTTTAAAAAATAAATTAAAAAGTTATCAATAATATTTGATTGTTAAATTCTATAAAGTTTGTATTGTTTAAGATTATTAAATTTAAACGCTTATATAAATTATATTTTATTCTTTATATAAAAGCTAGATTGCAATAGAATTTGTTTTAAAGTTGTAAAATGACTTTTTAGTTAAAATTTTAAAATATTTTAGTTTTAATTATTTTTTAACTCAAAAAGTATTTTTTCGCATATTGATCTTGGATTAGATGACTTATATATAGGACGTCCTATCACTATAAAATCACTTTTATATTCTTTAGCCATTTTAATATCTGCTACTCTTTTTTGGTCATTGTTTGATTCCTTAAAAGGACGAATACCTGGCGTTAAAGTTAAGAAATTTGATGAAGTATTTTCTTTGATAATTTTACTTTCAAAAACAGAACAAACCATACCATCAAGCCCAGCTTCATAAGAAAGTTTAGAAAAATTAATTACAGCTTCATTGATGCTTTGTTTATAAATGCTAAAAAAATTTTCCTCATCAAAGCTAGTAAGAGCAGAAACAGCTAAAATCAAAGGACGCTTTTTTAATTTTTCTAAACGTCTCTTAACTTCAAGCATTGCTATCTTACCGGCACTTGCATGTAAATTTATCATATTTACACCCAACTTAGAAATTTCTTCACACGCATCTGCCATAGTGTTTGGAATATCGTGAATTTTAAGATCTAAAAAAATTTTAAAATCATCAATTTTTTTGAGCTCTTCTATAAATTTAAAACCATCTCTTAAATATGCTCTTAAGCCCACCTTTAACCAAAGATCTAAGCCTTTTAATTCCTTGGCAATTTTGAGACAATCTTCTTTTGTAGCTAAATCAAGCGCAACACATAATTTCATTTTTTGACCTTAATTAAAGAATCTAAAACACCATTTATAAATTTGGGAGAATTGTCATTGGCTAATTCTTTGGCTAATTCTATGGCTTCATTAATAATTATGGCATTTGTAGTATCTGTAAAAAGTAGCTCATAAGCCCCGAGTCTTAAAATAGCTCTTTCTATATGCCCTAATTTATTGATTTCATTCTCTTTTAAATGAACATTAAGTGCTTCATCTAATTTAGTTAAATTTTCACAAATTCCATTATAAAGACTTAAAGTGAAATTCTTTTGCTCATTGCGAATTTTTTTTTCGTTTAAAAACTCATCAATAAAACTTTCATTTTTGTCATTTAATTCTAAAGCATAGAGTAAAGAAATCACACTTTGTCTTACTTGATGTCTTGTAGCCATTTTATACCTTAAAATTGCTTGCTTAAATTTAACATTTCAATTAAAGTAATCATAGCTTCAAAACCTTTATTACCAACCTTACTTCCTGCTCTCTCTATAGCTTGTTCTATGGTATCTGTAGTTAAAACTCCAAAACTTACAGGAATATTATGATTTAAACTTACATTTGCAATTCCTTTTGTAGTTTCAGCTGAAACATAATCAAAATGTGGAGTAGATCCACGAATAACTGCACCTAAGCAACAAATAGCATCGAATTTATTGCTTTGTATTGCTTTTTTTAAAATAAAAGGAAGCTCAAAAGCACCTGGAACTAAGATAAGATCTAAATTTTCCTCTCTTCCTCCGTGTCTTAAAAAAGCATCTTGTGCACCTTCTACTAAACGATCTGTTATGATGTGATTAAATCTTGCATTAATGATAGCAATTTTTTCATCGCCTATTAATTGTAATTTTCCTTCAATAACTTTCATTTTTTTCCTTTACTTAATAATATTTTGAATTTTTATAAGAGTTTTAATACATTCTTTAAAACGATTTACACTAAGCATATTAGGCCCATCACAAAGCGCTTGACAAGGATTGATATGCGTTTCAAAGAAAAAGCCATCTACTCCAACAGCAGCCGCAGCTCTTGCTAAAGGCTCTACAAATTCACTTTTGCCACCACTACTCCCTCCTGCGGCTCCTGGCATCTGCACACTATGTGTTGCATCAAAAATTACAGGTGCAAACTCACGCATAATGATTAAAGATCTCATATCAACAACTAAATTTCCATAACCAAAACTAGATCCCCTTTCAGCCACAAAAACACCATTTTTACTTGCTATTTCATAGCCTTCTTCTTCTATACCACGTGTTTGAAGAATTTTTTTCACACTATATTTAATATCACTTGGATTTAGAAATTGTCCTTTTTTAATATTTATTTTTGATTTTGTTTTAGCCGCTTGCACAAGTAAATCAGTTTGACGACATAAAAAAGCTGGAATTTGTAAAACATCAGCTACTTCGCTAACAATGTTTGCTTGATAACTTTCATGTATATCGGTTAATATTTTCATGCCAAATTCATTTTTAACATCTTGTAAAATTTTAAGTCCTTCATCAAGCCCAGGACCACGAAAAGAATTTATACTTGTGCGATTTGCTTTATCAAAACTTGATTTGAAATAAAACTCAAATCTATCATCATTTGAAAATTCTTGCAATTCTTTTGCTACTTTAAAAACCAAATCTTTATTTTCTATAACACAAGGACCAGCAATTAAAATCATTTTTTTCATTTTTAAGCCTTTAAATTTTTATAATTTTACTTTATTTTTCTTTGTTTTTCTTCAAATGGAAAAATAATATTTAAAACAATAGCGCTTATTCCTCCTGCTACTATACCTGAAGAAAATAAAGTTTTAAGCCAAATAGGGGCAAATTGTAAAATATCAGGATTATTAGCTACTCCAAGCCCAATTCCTAAAGAAATTGCTATAATCATAATAGATCTTCTATTTAAATTTTCTTTTGAAATAATTCTTACTCCAGTGGCTGCGATTGTTCCAAACATTATCAAAGTAGCTCCACCTAAAATAGGTTCTGGAATTTGCAAAGTAATATTTGCAACTATAGGAAAAAGTCCTAAAATAATCAACATAAAAGAAACTATAAACCCCACATAACGACTTGCAACTCCAGTTAAAACGATTACACCATTATTTTGCCCAAAACAAGAATTAGGAAAAGTATTAAAAAATGCTGAAATAAAAGAATTAAGTCCATTAGCTAATACTCCACCTTTTAATCTTTTGGTATAGAGTTCTCCTTTTACAGGCTGATTTGAAACTTCACTTGTAGCACTAATATCTCCTATAGTTTCAAGAGAAGTTACTATAAAAATTAAAATTAAAGGTAAAATTAAATTATAATCAATACTTAAACCATAGTGCATAGGACTTGGAAAAAATAAAATAGGCAAATTATTATTAAAATTAAAATGAAAATTTTCAAAATTCATAGCAACTAAAAGCCCTATAATAATAGAAATAAACAAAGATGAAATTCTAATAATGGCATTATTAAAACGATTTAAAATTATAATGCTTATAATTACAATTCCAGCTAATAATAAATTTTTAAAAGAACCGAATTCTCCACTTGCTTTAGCACTAAATCCACCCCCTGCACTTACAAGTCCTACATTAATCAAACTAAGCCCTATAATCATTACAACAATTCCAGAAACTAAAGGAGAAATAATTTTTCTAATAAAAGGTAAAAATTGAGAAATAATCATTTCTGTAGTAGAACAAAGCATTAAAGTTCCAAAAATAGCTCCAAGCATTGCCTCTTGTGATAAGCCATTATTTTTTAAAGTAAGTCCTCCTAAAATTATAGGTGAAACGAAATTAAAACTTGTTCCTTGTATGGACAAAAGTCCACTTCCAATGGGTCCCCAAGTTTTAATCTGAAGCAAAGATGCAATACCAGAAGCAAATAAAGACATACATATAATTCTTGCCGTATTTTCTTCATCTATACCTAAACCTTTGCAAATAAGCAAAGCAGGTGTGATTACAGCCACAAACATAGCCATTAAATGTACTAAAGCAGCAAAACACGCCTTAAAAAATGGAGGTCTATCTTCTAGTTCATAAATCAAATCTGTCCTATTTTTCATTTTTCTTACCTCGAACTAAAATAATTCCACCTAAAATAATGCCTAGTATTCCGATAAATACCATAAAACTAGGAAAATCATCTCCTAACATAACACCTAAAATCAAGGTAAAAACTACATCCATATAACTTACTCCAGCAACAACACCTGCTTTTTTGGCTACTCCATAAGCTTTTGTAATATGAATTTGATATAAAGTTCCCAAGCTTCCCATGATAAGTATAATAATCCAAGCTTTAAAACTAGGCATTATAAAAGGCGCTATAAGAAAATCAAGTTCTTTTGTAAAATAAAAAGAACCTATACACATAGAAATTAAAGGTAATAAAGAACCAAGAAATATAAATGAAGCAGCAATTTGTTCAGTCAAATAATATTTTCTTAATTCTCTTACACTTGTTAAAGCAATAGCTGCTAATAATCCACTTAAAATTCCTATAATACAATTTTTTAAATCAAAACCTGAATGATTTGAAAAATCTGCCCAAGGTTGCATAATACAAAGAACACCTAAAAAGGCAATTAAAATTCCAAACCAACCTTTTAAACCTACATTTTCTTTGAAAAGAAAAAAAGCAATTAAAGTTACAAAAATTGGAGCTGTTTTTTGAAAAGCAAATGCACCACCTAAAGTAATATGCGAAACATTATAAAAAAACATATAAAGGGCTAAAGTACCTATAATTCCTCTAAAAATTAAAAGCCCTAACTTTCCACCTTCTTTATGAATTTTTGTTTTTCTAAGCATATAAATAATAAAAAAAGTTCCTATAATATTTCTAAAAAACATAATTTCTATAGAAGAAAGTTCATTGCTTAAAATTTTTGCACATGCGCCCATTAAAGCAAAATCAAGACAAGCTAGCATCATAAAATAAATACCTAGATTATGCTTGATAATTTTTAACACAAATATTCCTTAATTTTTGAATAAATGCGTATTTTAATCTTTTTTTGCTTAAATTTTAAGGCAAAGTTTATATAATTTTAAAATTTTAAAAATAAAAATAATAGGAAAAAAATGCAAAGCATTATACTTGTAGGTAAGCCAAATGTTGGAAAATCGAGTCTTTTTAATAGAATGGCAAGGCAAAGAATAGCTATTACAAGTGAAATTTCTGGCACAACAAGAGATACAAATAAAATAGAAGTTCAAATTAATTCTAAAAAAGCTTTACTTGTTGATAGTGGAGGATTAGATGAAAGTGATGAACTTTTTAAAAATGTTAAAAAAAATACTTTAAAAACAGCAAAAGAAAGTGATATCATTCTTTATATGGTAGATGGGAAATTAGCCCCTGATGATGAAGATAGACAATTTTTTTACTCTTTAAAAAAATTAAACAAACCCATAGCTTTACTCATTAATAAAATTGACAACAAAAAAGACGAAGAAAGATCGTGGGAATTTATCAATTTTGGAATAAAAGAAATTTTTAATCTCTCAGTAACACACAATATAGGTTTAGATGAACTTTATGATTGGCTTGAAAAGTATCTAGAAAATGAACATTTCTTAATAGAAGATCAAGAAGAAAATTTAGAGGATTTTTTAAAACATTATGATGCAAAAAAAGAGATTGAATTTAAAGAAATTGATACAAATCATATAAGAGTAGGCATTGTAGGACGTGTAAATGTTGGAAAATCAAGCCTTTTAAATGCTTTAGTAAAACAAGAACGTAGTGTAGTAAGCGATATAGCTGGAACAACCATTGATCCTGTAAATGAAAGTATTTTTTACAAGGATAAAACCATAGAATTTGTTGATACAGCTGGTATTAGAAAACGCGGAAAAATTCAAGGACTTGAACGTTTTGCTTTAAATCGCACTGAAAAAATGTTACAAAATTCTCAAATAGCACTTTTAATTTTAGATGCTAGTGAAGGCTTTAACGAACTTGATGAAAGAATTGCAGGACTTATCTCAAAACATTATTTAGGTGTAATAATTGTATTAAACAAATGGGATAAAAGCGAACTTGATTTTGATAAAACAATCAAAGAATTACGTCTTGATCGTTTTAAATTTTTAGCTCATGCACCTATTATTAGTGTTTCAGCCTTAAGTGGAAAAAGAGTTCATGTATTATTAGATAAAATTTTAGAAGTCTTTGAACATTTCATACAAAAAATTCCAACTTCAAAACTAAATGCTTTAATAGAAAATGCTACAAAAGCTCATCCTTTACCTCACGATTATGGCAAACTTGTTAAAATTTATTATGCGGTACAATATGATTTAGCGCCTCCTAAAATCGCTTTAATAATGAATCGTCCAAAAGCTTTGCATTTTAGCTATAAACGCTATTTGCAAAATAAAATCAGACAAGAATTTAATTTTGAAGGTGTACCTTTAATCATTGCTTCACGCAAAAAAGGAACTAAAGAAAACAATGAGGAATGAAAACATTGTTTTTATAGGTTTTATGGGAAGTGGAAAAAGCTCTCTTGCAAGAGCCCTATCTCAAAAAACAAATAGAGTTTTTCTTGATAGTGATTCTTTGATAGAAATGAAATTTCAAAAAAGCATTAGTGAAATTTTTAAAATTTTTGGTGAAGAATTTTTTAGAAAAGAAGAACAAAAATTAGCTTATTTATTTAGTATGACTAATAAAGCCATAATATCTACAGGTGGCGGATTTATCCATGTTTCAGATTTTAAAAGCTTAGGATTTTGTATTTATTTAAGAGCTGAATTTGACTTTTTAAATAAACAACTAAGCTTAGAAGAAAAAAATAAAAGACCTTTATTTTGCAATGAATTTAAAGCAAAAAAATTATATAATAAACGCATTAAAGATTATGAAAAAAAAGCAGATTTAATAATAGATATAGAAAATAAGAATATTGAAGAACTTTTAGAAGAAATAACAAAGAGGATTTAATGAGAATTTTAAGTGGAATTCAACCAAGTGGAGATTTACATATTGGTAATTATTTTGGAGCTATCAAACAAATGATTGAGGCACAAAATGATAATGAAATGCTTATATTTATAGCAAATTATCACGCAATGACCTCAAATCAAAAAGGTGAGATTTTAGAACAAAATATATTAAAAGCTGCTGCTGCATTTTTAAGTCTTGGTATAGATCCTAATAAAAGCATTTTTTGGCTCCAAAGTGATGTAAAAGAAGTGTTAGAGCTTTACTGGATTTTATCTCAATTTACCCCTATGGGACTTTTAGAAAGAGCTCATAGTTATAAAGATAAAATTGCCAAAGGAATTAATGCATCACACGGGCTTTTTTCTTACCCTGTATTAATGGCAGCTGATATTTTACTTTTTGATGCACAAATTGTTCCTGTTGGAAAAGATCAAATTCAGCATATTGAAATTGCTAGAGATATTGCTTTAAAAATAAATAATGAATGGGGAGAAATTTTTACTTTACCTAAAGCAAAAATTGATGATAATGTCTCTGTTGTAACTGGAACAGATGGATCAAAAATGAGTAAATCTTATCAAAACACTATAGATATTTTTAGCGATGAAAAAACTTTAAAAAAACAAATTGCATCTATTGTTACAGATAGTACAGATTTAAAAGATCCTAAAGACTGGAGAAAATGCAATGTATTTAATATTGCAAAATTATTTTTAGATAAAAAGGGGCAAGAGGATTTAAAAACAAGGTATGAAAAAGGTGGTGAAGGTTATGGACATTTTAAAATGTATCTTAATGATTTAATTCTTGATCATTTTAAAGAGGCAAGAGAAAGATATCATAATTTCTTATCTCACCCAGAAGAAATCAAAGAATGTCTGCAAATAGGTGCAAAAAAAGCAAAAAATATAGCCTTACAAAAAATACAAAAAATTTATGAAAAAATAGGACTTTAAGGATACATTATGTTGGATTTAAAATATTTACAAAATAATTTTGAAGAAGTGGCAAAAAGTTTAAAAAATAAAAAAGTTGATGAAGCTTTGTTAAAAAAACTAAGTGATCTTTTTTTAAATTTGAAAAAAGAAAAAGCAAATTTAGAAGAATTACAAGCTTTTCAAAATAAATTTAGTAAAGAATTAAGCACCGTTCAAGATAAAGAAAGTCTTAGAAAACAACTTAGCGAAAACAAGGAAAAAATTGCAATCCAAAGCAAAAAAGTTGATGAAATACTTGAAAATTTAGAAGAAATAGCACATTCTATCCCAAATATTCCTGACAAATGTGTTCCGCTTGGAGAAGATGAAAATGATAATGTCGAACTTAAAAAAGTTCTAACTCCACCTTCTTTTGATTTTACCCCTAAAGAACATTTTGAACTTGGAGAAAAGCTTAATTGGCTTGACTTTGTAAGAGGAGTAAAAATTTCTCAAAGTCGCTTTTGTATCCTTAAAAATGAAGGTGCATTGTTAAATCGTGCCTTAATTAATTATATGATAGATTTTAATATAAAACGTGGTTTTAATCTTATCAATGTTCCTTTTTTAGTTAATTCAAAAACAATGTTTGGTACAGGACAGCTTCCAAAATTTAAAGATGATATGTATAAAGTAGAGGATGAGGATCTATATCTTATATCTACTTCAGAAATTCCTGTAACAAATTTTTATTCTGATGAAATTTTAAGTAGTGAAAATTTACCTATAAAGATGACTTGCTATAGTGCTTGTTTTAGAAAGGAAGCAGGAAGTGCTGGACGTGATACAAGAGGTATTATTCGCCAACATCAATTTGAAAAAGTAGAGCTTGTAAGCATTACAAAGCCAGATCAAAGTAATAGTGTTTTTGAAGAAATGCTAAATTGTGCAAGTGATTTATTAAGCTCACTTGGTCTTGCTCATCGCCATTTAATGCTTTGTACAGGAGATCTTGGTTTTAGTGCAGCCAAAACAGTAGATTTAGAAGTGTGGCTTCCAGGACAAAATAAATATAGAGAAATAAGTTCTGTTTCAAATTGTCAAGATTTCCAAGCAAGAAGAGCTAAAATTCGCTATAAAAATGACAAAGGGAAAAATGAATTTGTTCATACTTTAAATGGTTCTTCTTTAGCTGTTGGCAGAACGCTTGTTGCCATTATGGAAAATTATCAAGATGATAAAGGCAATATCCATATTCCTGACGTTCTTAGAAAATATTTTTAAGAGTAGTAAATGGCAGAAGAAAAAATTGAACAAGAAGATAATCTTTCTAAAGAAAGACTTGATGAAAGTTTAGAAGAATTTAAAGGACAAGAAGGTGAAGCTCCACAAGATGAAGAATTAACCACTTTACCAGAAGAGCTTTCAAATGAAGAAGAAAGTTTTTTCTTTAAAAGAGAATCCGCCCCCAAAGAAGAGCAAGAAGAATCTTTAAAACAAACTGAATCTAAAGAATTAGCTTGGTATAAAGATAAAAAATTTTTATCTTTGATAGCTGGATCAGCACTTATAATCTGCTCTTTGGTTTTTACATTATTTTATCTAAGTTTTAGTAGCAATAATATCAAAGCTGATATCATCGCTACAACACCAAAAGAAGTAGTTAAAAACGAAAATCAAGACGAATCTTATCAGTATGATATTGCAAAAATTGATACCATGATAAAAAAGGCTAATGCTTTGTATTTAAAAGGAGATATTGAACAAGCCTTAAAAGCCTATGAGCAAATTGCAATCTATAATGAATCACTTTCTAGTTATAATTTAGGGGTTTCTCAAATGAATGAAAATCAATTTGAAGAAGCATTGCAAAATTTTAAAAAAGCTATTAATAATGGCGAAAATCAAACTGTTTCAGCCATCAATGCCGCTGTTTGTGCACTCAAACTAAATGATAGAGAAAGATTTAAATATTATATTGATTTAGCTCAAGTTTATTTGCCAAAAGAAGGAAATTCTAAACTTTATGACTACTACTTAGCTCTTATTAATTTTTATAAAGGATATTATCCAGAAGCTTTACAAATGTTTCAAAAAACATCAGTCGAGCCTTACGCTGATTTTGCAAAGTATCTTTCAGCTAAAATTTATAGTAAAATGGATTTAAATTCAAAAGCAATATCTTATCTAAAAGAACAAAATAGCTTTGAATCAAGTTTATCTTTAGGACTTTTATATGCACGCATTGGAGAATACCAAAATGCTAAAAATGCTTTAAATACTGCCTTAAAAATAGAAAGAGACTTTAATAAAAGTTTAGCTGCTATTACTTTAGTAGATTTGAAAACAGGACAATATCAAGAAATGCTAACACGTCTTAATAATGCTTATAAAGACAAAGAAGATAAATATCATATTTTGGATATTTATAAAATTAAAGTAAATTTAAATAAAGATCTTTTTGACATTCAAATGGCACAAGAAAATTTTTCTAGAAATTTCTTTAAACAACCAAAAGAACAATTTGATTTACTTTTTTATTATGCACCTTATCAAGTTTTTGATAGCAAGCAATCTTCTCTTTATATCAAAAAAGCTAATATTACTTATTTTATTGATGATAGCGTTGATACTAGTTTTTATTTAAAAACAGGGAGAGCTTTATCTTCGACAAATGTTAAAATAGCAAATATAGTAAATCTTGCTCTAAATCAAAAACTAAAACAGGCAAATAAAGGTTTTCAAGATTTAATTAAAGAATATCCAGAACATAGCATTTTGCATTATAATCTTGCTCTAACTTATGCTCAACTTAAAAATTATGATTTAGCCTACAAACATTTTTCAAGCTCTTATCATTTAAATCCAAAAAATTATCTAGCTGGTGCATTTGCTATGTTTTGTGCTAAAATTAGTGGCATAGATACAACAAAATTTTATAATGAAGTTCAAGACAATCTTTCTATTGATACAAACTCATCTTCAGCCTTATATAAAAATTTATTCTTTTTAGCTAATGAAGATTATACTTCAATATTGCCTTATTTAGATGAAACTAAACAAGATAATCATCCTTTAAATCTTATTTTTGAAGCCATTGCCTTTAAAAATAATAATCTTAATAATCAAGCAAATATGAAAATAGCACAACTTAAGTCTGAGCTTCCTAACGATGTTTTAACTAATATTTTGTATTTTAACTCTTTAAATGCTAATCAAAATATTAAAGACTATGCACAAAACGCTCAAATATATTTTCAAAATGCAAAACTAGATTATAAAAGTATATTTGGAGGAGCAATAATAACAAGAGAAAAATACACTTCTTTAATGCAAATTGCTGGACTTTTAAATTTAGAACGTAAAAAATTTAAAGATCTACTCAACGTTTCTAATATAAATGATGAAGGACTAATTCAAACTTTAGCTTATATTGACATATTTTCGCTTCATTTTGAAGAAGCATATGCTTTATATAATACACTAATTGATAATTATAAAGCCAATGATTCTCATACGCTTTTTTTAGCTTCTGTTGCTGCCATAGGCTCAAATAATCCAAATTCTGCCATTGCTCTTTTACAACTTGCAAAACTAAGTGATAATAATAACAAAGAAAGTAAAGCTGCTTTAGGACTTTTATATCAACAAGTTCAAAACTACGAACCAGCTTTATTACAATACAAAGATCTACCAGATAATTTTAAAAGTGAATTTTTTACTTTTGAAATAAAAGAATAATTTCTATATGAAATAAGAAGTGGCTCCGGATGTAGGATTCGAACCTACGACCAAGCGGTTAACAGCCGCCTACTCTACCGCTGAGCTAATCCGGAATAAATTAAAAATGTGATTATATTAAAAAAAATAAATAAAGTCAAGTAAATTTAAATTAAAAATCACAGAATTTAAAAAAATATAATTATCCTTGAAAAAATATTAAATTTATACTTAAAAAAATCAACCTAAGAAGATAAATTAAAAATTATTTTTGAATTAAAATAAACCAATAGCTTTACAAAAAATATCCAAAAATATGCAACTATTTAAATAATTTTGGAAAAAATTCTAAACATTATACCTTAAGCTTATAAAAATTTTTATCTTTCTTTAATGAATCCCTAAAGTGCTTTTAACTTCTAAAATAGTTAGATTTTTAATTAAAATAAACTTATGTTATCTTAGTTTATAAAACCATTCCCATAAAACACTATATAATCATAAACTTTTTTTATATAAAAAATAGTAAAAACTATCCATAGCTTTAAAATTTAGAAGACAATTGTGTATATAACTTTAAATCATATTTCAAACTAGTTTAATTTATGATTTTAATAAACTTAAAATACTTAAAGATAGTTTATAAAATTATAATTTAAATCTAAAAAATAAAAATAGTAGTATCATTAATAAATTACTATAAATCTATTAATATTTTAACAACTAAAAAGTTTATTTACTACACTAAAAATTATTATTTATTTAAAACTACTTATCTACTTTATAAAAAATAACTCCCCCTAGAGTATAAATTTTAACTAAACCTTTTTTAACCAAATCTTGCAGTATTTTTTGAGTATTAAAACTTAAAAGAGTATTAACATCAACTTCGCTTTGCGCTCTTAATTCTAGCATTTTCAAAAGCTCATCTGTGCTAAATTCCATATTTTGTTTTTTCTCATTTCTTCTTGCAATAAATACTGGAATATTCTCTATAAAAAGACTTAAATCTAAAAGTTTTTCTTCACTTACCCCTTTAACAGGATAAGAAGGGGGTCTATCTATAGTGCTTATATCTATTCTTATAGGATTTATTTTTTGCAAAACTTCATTTAAAGCCTTAAATTCTTCTTCATTGTCATTAATACCTTTAACAACTAGAATTTCAATGATAAGTTCACCCTTAAAAATTTTTGAAAAAGTTATCATTTTTTCTATCATTAAATGAAGATCAATTTCTTTTAAGGGTTTATTGATACGCAAAAAACTTTTTTCAATTACACTATCAAGGCTTAATTTTACCATATCTAAATCAAGCAAAGCATTAAATTGCATCTCATTTAAAACAGCAGTTCCATTACTTAA
This sequence comes from Campylobacter sp. TTU-622, assembly GCF_016598965.1. Lineage (NCBI taxonomy): Bacteria > Pseudomonadati > Campylobacterota > Epsilonproteobacteria > Campylobacterales > Campylobacteraceae > Campylobacter > Campylobacter sp. TTU-622. The sequence goes on along the minus strand of NZ_JAENKR010000015.1, from coordinate 7,416 downwards.
AATAAGAATTTTTTTATCTAGTTTCAACTCTCTTAAAGCAGTAATCAATTCTTTTAAATTTGGATATAAACTAGGCTCTCCATTGGCTGTTAAAGTAAGAACGTCAAAAGGTATTTTTTTGGCTAAAAAAAATTGTAATTGCTCAATGATATCTTTAATACTAGTTATATGATCCATTTTAGCAATGGCTTTAGCTTGCTTAAGCTCACAATACACGCAATCAAAATTGCATTGTTTTAAAGCAGGACTTAAATCAATGCCTAAAGAAAAACCAAAACGCCTTGAATTTATAGGACCAAAAATTATATTCATTTACTTGATAATTCTTTTACAAGATTTATAAAATATTTAGCGTTTTCAACAGGAATATCAGGCAAAATTCCGTGTCCTAGGTTAAAAATATGCGCTCTTTTATTCATAATATTTAAAATATTATGCACACTTTCTTTTATAGCTTTTTTATCATAAAGTCTGCAAGGCTCCATATTGCCCTGTAAGGTATAAGTAGGACTTAAAAGCTCTTTTGCCATTTCTAAAGGAGTGCTCCAATCTACTCCAAAAACATCAAAATTGCCATAAATTCCATCTAAATATCCACTAATTCCTTTTGGAAATAAAATTACAGGAATATGAGGATATTTTTCTTTAATATAAGTAGCAATTTCTATCATATATTTAAAAGAAAATTCAAAAAATACATCTTTTTCTAAAGCACTTGCCCAGCTATCAAAAATTTGCACTGCATTTGCCCCAGCTTTAATTTGTTCTTCTAAATATAGCTTTAAGACTTCACTTAATTTTTTAAGTAAGGTATGCATCAATAAAGGATCAGTATAAATTAATTTTTTACATTTTGCATAAGTTTTACTTCCTCTTGCTTCTATCATATAAGTTGCTAAAGTCCAAGGACTACCACAAAATCCTATTAAAGCCTTAGAAGAAGGGAGCTTTTCTCTTGTAAGAGAAATAGCATCATATACATAAGTTAATTTTTTATAAGCATTGCAATCTAACTTATCTATATCCTCTAAAGATTTTAAAGGATCACTAAATACTGGGCCTTCACCTTTTTCAAATTTCAAATCCATACCCATTTCCAAAGGAACAACTAAAATATCCGAAAAAATAATTGCTGCATCCACATCAAGAATTTCAACAGGTTGCAAACTTACTTCACTTGCTCTTTTATAATCTTTACATAAGGAAAGAAAATCTCCTGCTTCTTCTCTTACTTTCATATATTCTTTTAAATACCTTCCAGCTTGTCTCATCATCCAAACAGGGGTATAAGGTACTTCTTTTTTAAAACAAGCATCAATAAAAATCATTTATATTCCTTATTATTTTTAAAATTATAACAAATTAAAAAGTATAAATTTTTTTAAGATAATCAAGTCTTGAACTTGCATTTAAAAGAAGCAAATCCGCAAGAATAAATCTTACCATAGCATTTACTACAACACTTCCACGAATTGCTATACAAGGATCGTGTCTTCCTTTTAAAATATACTTTATATTATTACCTTTTTTATCCATACTTTCTTGCGGAATAAATATCGACGGAGTAGGCTTAAAATGAGTTTTAATTTCGATTAAAGACCCATTTGAAATGCCTCCTAAAATTCCGCCTGAATTATTGCTTAAAAATTTTTTATCTTTTAAAATATCGTTATAATTTGAACCTCGCATTAAACTTGATTTAACTCCAGCTCCTATTTCAACGGCTTTAACCCCATTAATACCCATTAAAGCGTGAGCTAATTTTGAATCAAGTTTATCATATAAAACTTCTCCTAGTCCAATAGGTACATTTTTTACACAAGTATAAACACTAGCACCTATACTATCTTTATCCTTTTTAACCTTTAAAAGTTCTTTTTTAAATTCTTCTTCATATTTTGGATCTAAACAAAAAATTTCACTTTTTTTACAAAAATTAAAATCTATATTTTTAAAATCTATACTTTTAGTTCCTATACTACAAATTCCACTAAAAACTTCTATATTAAATTCTTTTAAAAGCATCACAGCAATAGCTCCTGCTATAACTTTATTGATACTTTCTCTAGCGCTTGATCTTCCTCCGCCTCTATAATCATTAATACCATATTTATAAAAATAAGTAAAATCAGCGTGAGATAATCTAAAAATATCTTTTAAGTTCTCATAATCTTTTGATCTTGCATCTTTATTAAAAACAACTGCAGATATAGGAGTTCCCGTTGTATAGCCTTGAAAAACTCCGCTTAAAATTTCTACCTCATCTTTTTCTTTTCTAGGACTTGAAAATTTATTTTTACCAGGTTTTCTAAGTTTAAGTTCATTTTGCAAAAATTTCTCATCAAATTTTATCCCTGCAGGCATTCCATCTACAACACAACCTAAAGCTTTACCGTGTGATTCTCCAAAGCTTGTAAATTTTAATCTTGTGCCAAAAGTATTCATAAAATTCCTAATTTCTCAAGAGCAATTTTAGCTGCGAGTTGCTGAGCTTCCTTCTTACTACTTGCAATAGATCTTGCATATTCAATTCCTTCTAATTTTAAAACGATTTCAAATTGTTTTTGATGATCGGGTCCAAAAGCCCTTAGAGTTTCATAATCTGGAGTTTGACCTAATTTTGCTTGAGTAATTTCTTGTAATTTTGTTTTATAATCTTTTATGAGATTTTTTGCATCTATGTTAGGATAATTCTCTTCAATCAAAGCTAAAGCTACTTTTTTTGCTTCTAAAAAACCAGATTCTAAATGTATTGCCCCAATAATTGCCTCTAAAGCATCTGAAAGTATAGATGGTTTAGCTCTACCATTATTATTTTCTTCAGCAATGGACATAAAAATAAAATTTCCAAGTTCAAGACTTTTAGCAATTTTTGCAAATGATTTTTCATTTACTAAAGCTGCTCTTAATTTAGATAAATCTCCCTCTGCATCATTTTTAAATTTATGAAATAAAAATTCACCCACAACCAAATCAAGAACAGCATCGCCCAAAAATTCCAATCTCTCATTACTAAAAGGCTTTTTAAAACTTTTATGCGTTAAAGCTTCAATGAGCAATTTTTGATTTTTAAATTTATATTTTAGTCTTTGTTCAAGCAATTCAATTTTTTCCATTTTGTTCCTTTTGCAAATTTAAAGCAGCCTCTTTTGCTAATTTATCACATTTTTCATTTTCTATATGTCCATTATGAGCTTTAACCCAAAAAGCTTTGATTTTATGATTTTTTGAAAATTTTAAATATTCTTTCCATAAATTTACATTTTTTTTATTTTTAAAATCTTTTTTAATCCAAACATCAAGCCACTCATTAATACTTCTTACCATTAAATTAGAATCTGTATAAAGCTCTATTTCACAGGGTTCTTTTAAGGCTTTTAAAGCTTCTATAATAGCTAAAAGTTCCATTTGATTATTGGTTGTATTTTCTTTTGCTCCAAAACCTATTTTTTCGTATTCTTTATAGCGTAAGATATAAGCCCAGCCTCCAAAACCAGGATTATTAAGACAGGATCCATCTGTATAAATCTTAATTTGTTTCATCAAGCTTAACCTCATAAAGAATTTTACATTTATTAAAACCGTAACATATCGGACAATGATAAAAAAATAAAGGCATAGCATTTTTACATTCTAAACACACATAAGAAAACACTATTTTCACTTTAAAATCATTATCATTTAAAATCTTAAACATTCTAAAATTTTGATTTTTTAAAAAAATTTTTTCTTCTTTTGGTAATAAATTTAAAGCGTAAAAAAATTCTTTATATTCTTGTTTGTCAATTTTTACTATTTTTTTATCCCTATAAATTAAATCAATAATATCAAAAAGATTTTGATCTTTTATGATTTGATAATTTTCAAAAATAAGTCTTTGAAGCATTATATTATCTTTAATGTCAAGATTTAAAATAAGTTCTATCTTGCTTTTTTGATCTATATCTTGTTCTTTTATCATAAGAGCTTTTATAAATTCTTTCTCTTCTTTCACTTCTTCATCAAGTTCTAAAAGACATTCTAATGTATCCAAAACTTCTTTATAAGATCTCAATCTTAAATAAACAATTTTTAAAAGTTTTAAAGCTTTTTCATTCCTTGGTCTGATTTTTAAAGCATTAAGTAAAACTTCTTTAGATCTTTCTAAAAACCCTGCCTTAAAATATACCTCAGCCAAAGATATAAAAATATCTTCTTGTTCTTTTTTATCTTTTACTTTTTCTAAGGCAATTAAATAAATTTGTATCGCTTTTTCAAATTCCCCGCTTCTTGTAAAAATAGATGCCAAAAAAATGAGATTAGCTAAGCTTAAATTTGGATCTTTTAGTAAATCTTTATGGACATTATTAAGTTCAAATTTTTTAATAAATTTTTCTAATTTCTCTTCTTCATCTTTATAGGCAAAAAATCTCCAAAAATAATTAAGCAAGGCTATAATAAAGATTAAAATCGTAATAAAAATTAATCCCACCAAAGGATCTCTATAATCTAAAAAAAACAAATCCATACTAAAACTTTAATTTTTATATCTATTATAGCTAAATCTTTGTATAATTTTATCAAGGTTTAAAAAATGATTGATAAAGCAAGCATAGAAAATTTAAGTCAAAGAATAGATATTGTTGATATTATTTCTCATTTTATCGAAGTAAAAAAACAAGGTTCAAGTTATATTTGCGTTTGTCCTTTTCATAATGATAAAAATCCTTCTATGCACATTAACTCTCAAAAAGGTTTTTATCATTGTTTTTCTTGTAAAGCGGGCGGAGATGTTTTTAAATTCGTTATGGATTATGAAAAAATAAGCTTTAAAGAAGCTGTTGAAAAAGTAGCCACTTTAAGTAATTTTACTTTAACCTATACAAAAGAAAAAAAAGAACAAAAAGACTTAAAGTACATTTTACCTTTGCTTAATGCTTTTTATAAAGAAAACTTACCTAAACATAAAGAAATTCTAAGTTATCTTTACTCAAGAAAATTAAATGATCAAGATATAAAAAAATTTGAATTAGGTTTTGCACCTAAATCAGAAGAAACTTTAAGACTTTTAACAAATGAAAATATTAATTTTCAAGATGCTTTAGAAGTTGGAGCTATCAAAAATCAAGATAAAGAATTCTATGCTAGCTTTATCCAAAGAATAACTTTTCCTATATATGATCACAAAAATATATTAGTAGGTTTTGGCGGACGCACATTAAATACTTCAAATCTAGCAAAATACGTCAATTCACCTCAAAATAAACTATTTGACAAATCTAGAATTTTCTATGCTTTTAATATTGCAAAAGATTATATAGCTCAAAAAAAAGAAATAATTATTTGTGAAGGTTATATGGATGCTATTGCCTTTCATAAAGCAGGATTAAATAATGCTGTAGCTGTTTTAGGAACAGCTCTTACTCAAAATCATCTCCCGTTAATTAAACGCTATGATGCTAAAGTGATTTTATGTTTTGATAATGATAATGCAGGCTTACAAGCTGCTTTTAAATCAGCATTTTTACTAAGCACTAACAAAATAGATGGCAAAGTGGTTTTACTTGAAGGAGGAAAAGATCCTGCCGAACTCGTAGCAAATAATCAAAATAAAGCTTTATTTCAATTACTTGAACAAGGGATAGAACTTGGGGAATTTTATATTAAAACTATGCTTGATAAATTTCCTTTAAAAACTATGCTTGATAAACAAAAAGCTTTAGAAAATATACAAAAATATACATTTTTACTTGAGCCTTTAATAGCCAATTCATATAAAAATTTAGTTTCAAAACTTTTAGGAGTTGAAGAAAATTTTATCTATCTTAGTAAAAATTCTAATCAAAATAAAAACTTAATCAATCTTTACAATAATCCACAAAAAATCTATTTAAGCGAATTTGAAATTTTAGATTATTTATTCAAAGAGCAAAAGGCTAGAGAGCTTTTTCACTTAATTAGCGATAAAGCATGTTTTAAACATCAAAATATTTTAGAAAAAATCTTTCAAAATATAGGTTTAGAAGATTCTGATATAAGAGAGCTTTATTTAAAAAATTTTAGAAAATTAGAAAATGAAAATGAATTTTTGCTAGGAATTTGCAAAATAAATCTTGCTTTTTTAAATCAAATTAATATTAAAAAAACGAATCTTGCTTTAAAAAAGCAAATCTTTTCTTTGCTTGAAAAAAATAGCGAAAAACTTAAAAAAAATCTTAATCAAAATGAACTTTTTCTCTTTTTAAAAGATTGTTTAATCACCTTAAAACAAGAAAGAAATGAAGAAAATTTGGAATTATTTTTTAAACATCTTTATAAAATATTATCAAAAAATTATTTTACTTTTATAGAATTAAATTTAAAAGAAAACAATCATCCTTTTTAAGCCATTGTATAATTTTTTAAGATAAAATTACGCTTTTATTTATTAAATTTTAGAAAGGAAACGATGAAAGCATTAGCGCTTTTTAGCGGTGGTCTTGATAGTATGCTTGCTATGAAACTTATCACCTCTCAAGGAATAGAAGTTAAAGCTTTAAATATCAACATAGGTTTTGGAAGCACAAGCGATAAAAGTGAAATTATGGCAAAACGCGCAGCTATGGTAGGAGCTTCATTTGAAATGATAGACGTTAAAAACGAATATCTTCAAAAAGTTCTTTTTAATCCAAAATATGGCTATGGAAAACATTTCAATCCTTGTATTGATTGTCATGCTTTTATGTTTAAAACAGCTCTTTCTATGTTAAAAGATGAAAATGCACATTTTATCATCACAGGTGAAGTTTTAGGACAACGTCCTATGAGTCAAAGATTTGATGCTATGGCAAAAGTAAAAACATTAGCTCAAGATGAAGAAGATCTTATTTTGCGTCCTATGTGTGCCAAAAATTTAGCTCCAACAAAACCAGAAAGAGAAGGTTGGGTTGATAGGGAAAAATTAGAAGGTATTAGTGGCAGAAGTCGTAAAAGACAACTTGAACTTGCCAAAAAATTCAATCTTGAAGATTTTGAAAGTCCTGGTGGAGGATGCTTGCTAACTATTGAAAGCTTTTCTAAAAAAATTAAAGATTTTATATCTTTTGATAAAAATATGCAAGTAAATGATGCTCAACTTCTCAAATATGGAAGACATTTAAGGTTGCCTAATAATTCTAAAATGATTATTGGTCGCAATGAACTAGAAAATGAACTCTTAAAAAATTTAAAAACGCCAAAATATGAAGAAATCAAACTTTTTGATCTTGTTGGAGCTTATTCTTTGGTAAATGCAAATATCAATGAAGAAGATTTAAATCTAGCTTTAAAAATTGCTTTAACTTATACAAAATGCGAAGAAAGTAAAAAATATAAACTAGGTTTTAAAGATAAAATTTATGAATGTGAAGCCTTAAAAGATAAAGAACAAATTAAAGAATTTTTTATATAAATACAATA
>NZ_JAENKR010000159.1:0-1392 GCF_016598965.1 Campylobacter sp. TTU-622 | reverse complement strand
CTTTCATAAAGAGTTCTTAATTTGTGATAAAAATATGTATTTTTAATACTCTCTCCGCTTGCGAAATTTAAAACATTATTTTTATCATACAATCTTAAAATATCTACAAATTTTTCATCAGGTGTAATCACTACAATATCTTTTGCACTAATACCTGCTTTTAAAAAAGTATTAATTTTTTCAAAAACAAAAGCTGCTTGTAAAGTTCTTAAATTAAAACTTTTATAGCTAATTTTATTTTCCTTTAAAAAAGAGTATTCTTTTAAAATTTGATTTTGATTTAAATCAAATAAATAAGAATAATTTTCTTTAAAATTAAACCCTTGTAAAAAGCTAAGAGAGCTTAAAAAATCTTTATTAAACTTAGTGCAATTAAATTGCACTTTAATAGGAATTAGTTTTTTAGCTTCTAATAAAAGCTCAACCTCAAAAGCATTTAAAAATCCTTGAAAATCAAAAATGATTTCATTGTAATTTTTTAAAAAATCAACATTAATTTTATAATTTAAAGGCAAAGAAATTTCATCATATAAATTATGTTCTTTTAATAAGGTTAAATAGCTTTTAAAAAGTTCTTCTAAAATTTGCAAATGTTCATCATATTGTGCATAAGCATCGTGAAATTTTAATTCGCTAATATCTTTTTTTTCTAAACTTAACTCTTTAAAAAAACTAAATAAATAAGCATTATTTTTTAAAAATGCAAAAAAATTACTTGGTATTTTTAAACTCTGTTCTAAATTTTTAGTTTGCTCACAGGCTTTTTGCATCAAAAGCAAACACTCATAACGTGTAGCTTCAAAATGCTCAGAAAAAACTAATTTTTGCATAAACTCAGCTATACTCATAGCTGGATCTACTAAAGTGTTTTCTTTTAACTTTTCCTCATAATATTTTCTTAAAGCTCTTAAAGAGCTAAATACAAAAAGTCTCATTATTTAGTTTGCAAAAAGAATTTAAAAAAACCTATACTATTTTCATTTTGAGTAATTTTTAAAAGTAATTGCCAATTGCCTTTTTCTTTAATATCAAAATCAAAAACTAATTCATTAGCATCTAATTTTACTTGCAATTTTTCATCGCTTTTGTTTGTATGCGGACGTGAGAGCAAGGCTTTGATTTGAAGTTTATTTAAATCATAATTTTTTAAATTTTTAATAAAAATTCTAAATTCATTTTGCCCTTCATTGATATAATAAATTGATTTATTTTTATATATAAAACTTTCTTTATCCTTAATATATAATTTAAAATTTTCATCAAATTGTTTTTGATTATTTTGAATTTTATTAAAATTTGATTCTACATTTTGATAGGTATCAAAATAAAAATTATCCTCATATACAGGATAATCACTTGCTATAATGATTGTTGCAATACAAGCTATAACAA
>NZ_JAENKR010000158.1:0-1398 GCF_016598965.1 Campylobacter sp. TTU-622 | reverse complement strand
ATAAAAAACTGCTTTTAAGTCAAGATGAGATAAAATAATAAAATGTTAGTTTATGGTAAGCAAGTATTTTTTTATATTTTAGAACATTATCAAGATATGATTAACGAAATTTATTTAGCTAAAGAATGTGATTTTAAAACTTTTAATAAAATTGCAAAATCTGGTTTTAAGATTAAAAGGCTTGATTTTAAAACAGCTCAATCTTATGCTAAAGGTGGAAATCATCAAGGTTTTTTAATGGATATAAAAGAATTTGTATTTGCTGATTTTGATACGATTAAAAAAAATGATTTTTTAATTATACTTTGTGGTATAACTGATATGGGAAATATAGGTGCTATTATTAGGACTGCTTATGCTTTAGGTGCGCAAGGTTTAATTTTTTGTGGAAATCAGCTTGCAATGCAAAATATAATAAGAACTAGCAGTGGAGCAGCTCTTGGTTTGCCTATTGTGGTAAAAAATGATATTTTAGGATTAATTAATGAGCTTAAGCAAGTAAATTTTAAAATTTATGCTGCCGATAAAGAAGGAAAAGAAATTCATACTTTAAAATTAAAAAATGTTAAAAAGAAAGCTTTAATTTTAGGCAGTGAAGGTTTTGGCTTGAGTGCAAAAATAATTAAAAAATGTGATGAATGTATAGGTATAGCTATGAAAAATCAATTTGATAGTTTAAATGTAAGTGCTGCTTTTGCAATACTTTGTGATAGGATGATAAATGAATAGTTGGAAAAAATTACAAGATTTAGATTTAAGAGAAGTTGCTGCTAGAACGCAAATTGAAATTGATTTTTTAAAGGCTTTAATTAATCAAGATTTTGATACTTTGAGTCATTTTAATGTGCGTGGTTTTATTAAAATTTTAAGTCGTGAATATGATCTTGATTTTACAGATTTTAATGAATTGTATGAAAATTATTTAAATGAAAATAACCTTAATAATTCTTATAATCTATCAAAAGGTAAAATTATCACTCCAAAAATTGATACTTATACAAATAAGTCTTCAGGTTTTTGGATTTATATTATTGTTGCAATTATTGTAATTTTAATTTTTGTGTTTTATTATTTAAGTGGATTTAATTTTTCTTTAAAAACTGAAGAAAATAAATCAAGTGCTGCAATTGTAAATATTATAGGAGAAGCTAAAACAAATTTAAAAGAAGTAACAAATAACGTAAAAATTATCGATAATACACAAGAAGTAGATGAAGAAAAAAATCCTAAAGTTGAAGAAAAAGAGGAAAATAATTTAACCAATCAAGATAATTTTCTTGATGAAAATACTACAATAAATCAAGAACAAAATTTAAGCCAAGAAGATAATGTGACTTTTCAAAATGATGAACTTAATATTATAGAAGAAAAACCATTAGATGAAGTTACTTTTAAGAC
>NZ_JAENKR010000157.1:0-1398 GCF_016598965.1 Campylobacter sp. TTU-622 | reverse complement strand
TGTCTTTATTATCTCCACCTACAACTATAGTGTCTAATTTGCCTGATTCATCTGAAGTAACAAGCCAGTCTTCTATGATTATGGCACCGCTTCCATTATTGGTTAAGTTATTACCGCTACTATCTTTACTTATAGTTCCTTGGTTATTTACGAAGATAGTTCCAGTTGAACTATTTATGATTCCACTACCTATGGTTGCACCTTCTCCATTTGAAATTTCAAGATTGTTATCACTATTATTAGTAATAGATCCACTTATACCTGTATCAGAAGTAGAAGTATTTGTAATAGAATCAAGCTTACCACCTTCCTCTACTACTATACTTCCTGTAATAGAACCATTACCTGTATTAGTAATACCACCTTCTACTTGAGCTCCGTTTTCTATCTTGATATCACCACCTATAGATCCATTATCTGTATTAACTATATCTCCTTCTATTTTAGTATTTGATCCACTTATAGTTATACCACCTGTAACAGTTCCTGAACCTGAATTTTCTATAGCTTTACCAGAATCTGAACCTATAGTAGCTCCATCTTTTATAGTTATAGAACCAGATATTTTTCCACTTTCATTTGAAATAGCAGCACCACTTCCACCTTTTACCATAGAGCCTTCACCAGATAAAACCATATCTCCGCTTAAAGAGGCTGAGTTACGTAACCTTATTCCATTAATACCACCTTGTATTACACCTCCATTAGAAAGTTCTATTTTTTGAGTACTTGAACCAATTCCTAAATAAATACCATATTTACCACCATAAACACCACTAACTGTAGCATCTTTTTTTGAATTTTTACCTCCATTTATATATAAATCTCCTAAACGTTGCCATTGACCTACTTCTATTCCAGATTCTTTACCATAAACTATACCTCCATCTTTTATGGCAAGTGTTCCAAATTTACCATAAGATACGGCTATGCCAGAAGCATTTGAACTTATAGTTCCAGTATTTATTATATTATCTATAGTTCCGCCTGATTCTAATTTTATACCAGCATCTGTTTCTTGATTACCATTGGCAATTATAGTTCCAGAATTTTCAAGAGTCTTTATATTACTACTTACAAATATACCAGAGTTAGCACCTTTTATGGTTCCGCTATTATTAAAAGTTTCTATAGTTGCTCCGTCAGCTATATTTACACCCCGATTGCTATTATTACTTATAGTTCCACTATTAGTTAGAGTTTTAATAGTTGCATCATTTACGTTTAATGCTCCATAGCTACTATTACCCTGAATCAATCCATTGGTATCATTTTTAAAATTCTCTATAGTTGTTCCACTAGCTATGTTGATCCCATGACCACTATTGCTACTTATAGTCCCACTATTAGTAAAAGTAGTAATCTCAGTATTACCAAGATAAATAGCCTCACCATTGT
>NZ_JAENKR010000156.1:0-1452 GCF_016598965.1 Campylobacter sp. TTU-622 | reverse complement strand
CAGAATTACCACCTTCTACAACAGCACCACTTTGAACTTCAATAGCTTCAGCTTCTATATCTTTAGAGGTTCCATCTATATTAATACCATTATTTCCAGCTTTAATGCTACTACCTTTTTCTAGGATAATTCTTCCTAGTTCCATAGTATTGCCGCTAGAACCACCATGATCAAAAAAAGTTATACCATTTAAATCAGCTTCTATAGTGCCTTTATTAATAATAGTATTAATTTTATTTCCAGCTTCTGCTGAGATACCTTGAGATTTTGATTTAATAAGACCTTCATTGGTTAAATTATCAATAGTGGAAGTGCTATTATATTGAGTCATAAGATAAATAGCTCCAGTAAATGCGTTGTCACTAGTTGATTCTATAGTTCCTTTATTGGTAAAATTATTTATAATACCCACACTTAAATTTAAACCTTTAATACCAGAAATTAAACCACTATTATTAAAAGTTTTAATCTCAGTTTTACCAAGATAAATAGCTTCACCATTGTTTGAACTTATAGTTCCACTATTGCTAAAATTATTGATTGTAGATTTATTACTGTTTGTTCCCCAAAATGTTATACCAAATTTAGAAGCACCATTTCCTATAATGCCAGTATTTTCAAAGCTTTCTATAGTAACACCACCGCTACTACTATCTCCTATACTAACACTAGCAGCATTACTTCCACCTTGAATGGTTCCACTATTGCTAAAATTCTCTATACTTGAACCACTTGATACATTTACACCTTTTCCACTATTACTTTTAATAGTTCCACTATTACTAAAAGTTTTAATTTCAGTATTACCAAGATAAATACTTTCACCATTTTTTGAATGAATAGTTCCACTATTGCTAAAATTATTGATTGTAGATTTAGATCCATCTTTTCCCCAAACTGTGATACCAAATTTAGAAACACCATTTCCTATAGTGCCAGTATTTTCAAAGCTTTCTATGGTAACACCATTTGAACCACTTTCTCCCATATTTATACTAGCTGTACTACTTCCACCTTGAATGGTTCCTTGATTTAAAAAAGTAGAAGTTGAAGTTCCTTGTGCAAAATTTATAGCATTAGCACTAGCACTAGAAGCAATAATACTTCCGCTACTTTCATTAGTAAAAGTATTTATAGCTGCTCCATTTTCTATATTTACTCCATAATTACTACTTTGAATAATTCCACTATTGTTAAAAGTTTCTATAGTTGATCCACTCTTTAAGCTTACTCCTTGATGAGAGTTACTTTTAATAGTTCCACTATTGTTAAAAGTTTGAATATCAGCATTATTAAAATATATAGCTTCATTTTTTGAATGAATAGTTCCACTATTACTAAAATTATTGATTGTAGATTTAGATCCATCTTTTCCCCAAACTGTGATACCAAATTTAGAAACACCATTTCCTATAGTGCCTTCATTAGTGAAGGTATCTATAGTAGCACCAT
>NZ_JAENKR010000155.1:0-1454 GCF_016598965.1 Campylobacter sp. TTU-622 | reverse complement strand
TTCTACCTTTTCCTTTAGCTCTTAATTTTTCTCCATCTTTTATTCCATGGGGAATTTTGATTTTAATATTTTCTCCATTGTAGTTAAAACTATATTCACCCCCTAAAATACCAATGTATCTCAATTAGTATTAACTATTTTTATTAGTGCTATCATTTTACTTGCCCTACTTTACTTAATAAGTAAATATTTAGTTGATAGAATTTTTCGTTTTGTTATATATACTTCTTCTCAAGAAACTTTTATAGTAACTATACTTTTTATGGTAATTGGAGCAAGTTTTTTAGCGAATAATTTTGGTTTTTCTTATTCACTTGGTGCTTTTATAGCAGGAGTTCTTATAGCAGAAACTAAATACAAACATAAAATTGAAGCAGATTTGATCCCTTTTAGAGATTTGCTTTTAGGGTTATTCTTTATAACAATGGGAATGCAAATTCAATTTAATGTTGTCTTTGAAAACTGGTTTATTATATTATGTCTTACCTTTTTAGTTCTAGTCTTTAAATTTATAATTGTTTTTGGTTTTTTATTTTTATATACTAAAAAAAGTGTAGCCCTAAAAACTGCTTTTAGTATTTGTCAAATAGGAGAATTTGCTTTAGCAATTTTTTCACTTTTACAAGCTAAAGAAATGCTTGATCTTAAAATTGGCCAAATTCTCATTGTAACTTCTATTATAACTATGATACTAACACCTTTTATTTTAAATAATATAAGAAAAATTACAAATATAGTAGAAGATATAACTTTAACTCCTAATTTAAATCACAATATTCAAGATCAAACGATTCTTAAAAACCATTTAGTAATTTTTGGATATGGAAATTTAGGACAAGAAGTTGTGCAAAAAATAAAACGAACCGGTATTCCTTATATAGTTTTAGAAAATGATCTTAATTTAGTAGAACTTGGTCTAAGCCGTGGAGAAAATGTTTATTTTGCAAATGTAGCTCAAAAAGAGACTTTAAAAATTGCCAATATAGAAGAATGTGCTGTTGTAATCATTACTTTTAGTAATGAAAATAAATTAGCTATGCTTTGCCAAATTTTATCAGGTTTTTCAAAACCTATTGATATTATTATTCATATCAATGGAAATTTAGAAAAATTTCTTTTCTCAAATATCGATAAAAACATACACATTGTTAAATCAGAAAAAGTTTTAGCTAGAAATTTAGTTCAACAAGCTGTAGAATGTCGTATTCAAAAAAATATTTAAAGGATAATTTTGACCAAAAATGAAGAAAAAAAAATAAGAATTAAATATATAAGAAATTTAGAAAAATTTTTTAATGAAGCAAGTCTTTCTTTAAAAAAAGAAAATTTTGATTTAGAAAAATTTAGAGAAAAAGTTTTAAAAAATGCCCAAATTCTTAAAAAAGATCCTTTTGTTTTTATTAGTTCAAACTATATTAAGAACTTAGAAAATTTTGCTAATACCTGTTTAAATT
>NZ_JAENKR010000154.1:0-1465 GCF_016598965.1 Campylobacter sp. TTU-622 | reverse complement strand
AAAAAATACTCCATAAAATACAGGTAAATAAATAAAAATAGAACTTAAAATTTCATAAATAATCAAAACTAAAGCTATAAAAAAATAAATTAAATTAAAATGCACATTATGAATTTGCTGATTTTTCATTTAAAAACCTAAAGTCTTTAAGATTATTTCTTTTTCAAGTTCTAACAAGCCCTCTTTATTTGCACTTGAAACCAAATACGCATCTTTAAAATTAACCTTGATTTTATTTTTCTGACTTTGATTTAATTTATCGCTTTTAGTAAAAACACGTAAAATTTTTTGATCATTTCTTAAAATATTTTGCAAATATTGCAGAACATTTAAATCAATTTCCAAATTTATATGTCTTGAATCTATAAGTAAAATAAAAAGTTTTATTGAAGTTCTTAATCTTAAAAATTCGTTTAAATTTTTATTCCATATTTCTTTTGTTTTTTTAGAAACTTTTGCATAGCCAAAACCAGGTAAATCAATAAAATAAATGCTAAATTTTTCTTCTTCTTTGCTACAAAAAACTTCAAAAAAATTAATTAGCTGTGTTTTACCTGGAGTTGATGAGCTTTTTGCAAGATTTTTTTGCTTGCAAAGTGCATTAATAAGCGAGCTTTTTCCAACATTTGATCTTCCTAAAAAAGCTACTTCGCTAAAATTAGATGGCATAGTATCACTAATACACTCAAAAGAAGAAAAAAATTTAGCTTTATAAATCATTTTTGTTCCACATCAAAAACAAAACGGACGGGATTTTTATCTTTGCTTTCAACAAGATACGTATTGTTTTTTCTATCAATAACTATTTTATCGCCATAAATTTTTTTATTTGTTGTAACTTCATTAACAATGGCATTACCATTAATTTCATAAGTATCTTTTAATACATTATAAATTAAACGATCCCCACTTCCTTTATAAATCTTATCTTCTAAATAAATTTCAAATTTAGCATTTTGTATTGCTTCATACTTTATTGGTTTTTTATTTTTATCCATATAAATAACCAATTTATCCGAATTTAAAATATCTTTTCCTTTTTTTACTTCAACATTGCCACTTAAAGTACTCTTACCTGCATTCTCATCTAAATAAAAACTCAAAGCCTTTACTTCAATTTGCGTAGCAAAAGAATACTGCAATATAAATATCAAAAGAAAAATTATTTTTCTTGTATCCACGCTTGAACTCCTTCAACTTGCAATGTATTCTTTTTTAAATCATAAACTAAAATATTTCCATCGACACGATTCTTATTTAAAAAAGCTTTAAAGCCTACATCGGTACTTAAAATCTTATCATCAGGATTAAATTTTACTTTTTGACTTAAAATCTTTGTTCCATTTAGATCGCTATAACTTACATTACCTTCAAATACAATTTTATTTTTTTGATCATTTAAAAGTTCTGAAGTATTAGCACTTAAATTAAAATCAAAATTTAAAGTAGTAAAATAATGAAAAAC
>NZ_JAENKR010000153.1:0-1488 GCF_016598965.1 Campylobacter sp. TTU-622 | reverse complement strand
TTGTTACAAAATTAAAAATTTTTAAAACCCATAAAAGATAAATATAATCCATAAAAAATGATGGCAATATAAGCAATATAATTAAAAATATTTCTAAAAAAATCACTTAAAAATTTAGCTATTAAAGAAAAAAGAAATAAAGCTGGTAAAGTAGAAAGTCCAAAAATAAACATGATCAAAGCACTTTCTAGAATATTTTGTCTACTCATAGCTGAAGCTATAAAAAAATAAACTAGACCACAAGGTATAAAGCCGTTAAAAAAACCTAGAAATATAGCTGATTTTATGCCTTTGTAAGTTTTAGCTCGTTGAAATATCTTTATTATAAATTTTTCATATAAAATATGATTCTCAATTAAAAATAAAATTTTACCTCTAAATATCAAAGCAAAACCTAAAAAAATCATTAATAAACCTATAATAAAAAAAAATAAGCTTTGAATTGTTGTATTAATAATAAAAAAATTTCCAATCAAACTAAATATAACGCCTAAAAAAATATAAGTTAAAATTCTAAAAGAATGAAAAATAATTTGAAGAATAAATAAATTTTTTGCTTTTTTGTTTAAATTTAAAAAAAGCAAAATAAAGCCTCCGCACATTGAATAACAATGCCCAAAGCTTGATAAAAAAGCAATACCTATAAAGATTAAAAGATCTAAATTCACATTAAATTCATAAATTCTTTAA
The DNA here is from genome assembly GCF_016598965.1 of Campylobacter sp. TTU-622. Classification (NCBI taxonomy): domain Bacteria; kingdom Pseudomonadati; phylum Campylobacterota; class Epsilonproteobacteria; order Campylobacterales; family Campylobacteraceae; genus Campylobacter; species Campylobacter sp. TTU-622. The sequence continues at coordinate 798 of NZ_JAENKR010000153.1, read as the reverse complement.
AAATATATTTACTCTCGTGAGGTCCTGATGAACTTTCTGGATGGTGTTGAACTGAAATAATAGGATAATCTTTATATCTAACACCCTCTACATTATCTCCAAATAAATTTCTATGCGTAATGATTGCCACTTCACAAAGTTCTTCTGGAACATTATAATTATGATTTTGAGCAGTAATTTCGATCTTTTTGCTTTCTAAATTTAATACAGGATGATTAGCTCCATGTTGACCAAATTTCATTTTATAAGTTTCATAACCAAAAGCATTGCTTAAAAGCTGATGTCCTAAACAAATTCCAAGTATTGGTATTTTAGCTTCTATGAGTTTTTTAATTTCTAATATTTCATTTTTTAAAATTTTTGGCTCACCTGGACCATTAGAAAGAAATATTCCGTGAATTTTTTTTTGCTCGTATAAAGCAATTAAATCTTTAGCTTTAGTATTATAAGGAAAAACATCAACTTCAAAACCTACTTCAACAAGCTCATTAAGAATATTTTTTTTCACTCCATAATCAATAACAGCAAGTTTTTTAGAATTTTTTTGAGGAGAATTAAATTTTTGAGCATTATGATTCCAAGCACCTTTTTTATGGGAATATACTTTTTTAGTACTTACATTTTCAACAAAATTAATCTGTTCAAACTTAGCACTTGAATTTAACTTTTCTTTTAATTCTTCTTTATTTGAAATTTCTGTTGAGATAATAGCTCTTAAGTTCCCATTATCTCTTATCATTTTTACTAAAAATCTTGTATCTATATCATAAATACCTATTTTATTATGCTTTTTAAGAT
>NZ_JAENKR010000152.1:0-1492 GCF_016598965.1 Campylobacter sp. TTU-622 | reverse complement strand
AGTTTTTAACTATATCTTTTAAAGCGTTGATATGATCAATTGCTGCCATAATGCCATAGTTTTGATATTCATTATTTGGTGGGATAAAGGTTGAAGTAAAGATGGCTTTATAATTATTATCAAGTTTGTTTTCAGCCTTTAGTTCATACAAGGTTTGATTTAAAATTTCATAATAAGCTTGAGCATTATTGATGGATAGATTATAGGTATTGATATTGAGTTTTTCTAAGCAAGATTTTAAATTAGGTAAGTCTAATCCTGTAAAAGAAGTTATCGCACTATATTCTTCATCTAAACTTTTTCTCATGCAAAAACAATGATAAAAAACATTAACCACAGCTACATCAAAATTTTTAGCTAAATATTCTCTATCAAAATCTAAAAAAGATATATTAGCATTAGCTCCAAAATCACCTATGATAAAAACTATAGCTTTTATATCTTTACTATCATCAAAAGTAATTCTATACTCAAGCTTACTTTCTCTTTTTATATTAAGTTCAACATCATCACAAGAATTAATTTTATAGGATTTGTTAATTAACATAGTAAATCTTTTTGTAAAAATAAGAAACAATTATACTCAAACTTAGTAAAATAAAGTTTTAATTTTGAAGGGCAAAAATGAAAAATCTTTGTATTATTCCAGCACGTGGAGGAAGCAAAAGAATTCCTAGAAAAAATATTGTTGATTTTTTAGGCAAACCTTTGATTGCTTATAGTATAGAAAATGCTTTAAATTCAAAACTTTTTGATGAAGTTATTGTTTCAAGTGATGATGATGAGATCATAGAAGTAGCATTACAATATGGAGCAAAAGTTCCTTTTAAAAGAGATGAAAGCTTAAGTGATGATTTTACTTCAAGTACGGCTGTTATACAAAATGCCATTAAAGTTTTAGCTTTAAAAAATCAAAATTATGATAATGTTTGTTGTCTTTATGCAACAGCGCCTTTGATTGATGAGAAAATTTTAAAAGATGCTTATGAAATTTTTACTCAAAATGAGAGTAAATTTCTTTTTGGTGCTACTGAGTTTGCATACCCTATACAAAGGGCATTTTACTTAGATGATAAACAAAATGTTTTTATGTTTGATGAGGAATATTATAATAAAAGATCACAAGATTTAATCAAAGCTTATCATGATACAGGAACATTTTATTTTGGAAAGAGCAAAGCTTGGCTTGAAACTAACTTTATGTTTAAGTCTTATTCTAGTGTTTATGTATTGCCTAGAACTTTGGTATGTGATATAGATACTCCACAAGATTTAGAATTTGCTAAATTGCTGTTTAAAAGGAATCAAGGATGTTTATAAAGAATTTAAAAGGATTTAAATATCCTGATATGGAAATTGTAAGATGGTTTTTTAAAAATAAACTTGATACTTTAAAAAATGCGAAGGTTTTAGAATTTGCTTCACACAATGGCAACAATTTAAGCCTTTTTGCAAATTATGATTATGAGTGTTTAGGTGTTGAGCTTAGTAA
>NZ_JAENKR010000151.1:0-1529 GCF_016598965.1 Campylobacter sp. TTU-622 | reverse complement strand
CCTAAAATTTATGGGGGGGGGTCTTATGGTGGATACTTATCCTTACTTATAGCCAAAATTGCTCCTTGGTATGTAGATGGGGTGGTTGATAATTCAGGTTCAGCCTTGCCACCTTTAAGACGTATTTTAGCAAGAGAAATGAATTTATGTGAATACTATGAAGAATTTCCTCATAATATCATAGAATTTTTTCTTAAAAGTTATTGGAATAGAAATATAAATTCACCTTTTTATTTAAATGATGATAATTATATTATTAGATCTATTTTAAATCAAAAACATATTCAAATTCAAAAAGAATCAAATTCCAATATAATCTATATTCCTTATCATAGTAGTAAAGATAGTGATCCAGCAAGTTATAAAATAGAACTTCATAAAATCTATAAAAACTTAGGCTTTGATACAACTTTACATTTAATAGAGAGTGAAGATCAAATAGATGGAAAATTAATTAAAAGTTTAGAACACGGATTAAGAATGACTGATAAGGCTTTATTTAGACAAGAATTACCTATAGTATTAGAAAAATTAAAAAATAGAAATTCTTTTATGAAAGAAAATTCTATTTCTTATCCTTGTAAAGAAAAGGTTTTTACCTTTAAAGATAAAGAGGATAAATTTGTTTTAGAGTTTTAGAGCGGGTTAGTTAATATCGATATTAGAAAATAAATTTAAAGGTTATAAATGAAATTAGCAATTAACAATCACTCCATTAAAGCCATAAGCGTAGTTTTACCTAAAAATTTTCGTACCCAGCAAGAAGAACTTAGCTATATTGGTTTAAATGAAAATAAATTTAAAATTTTACAGCAAAACAGTGGTATATTTAATCATTTTATAAGTGATGAAAATACCTATGCAAGTGATTTAGCAAGCAAGGCTTTAGAAGAATTACTAAATCAAAATTTGATTAAAAAAGATGAAATTGATGTATTGATTTTTGCAAGTTTTACTCCTGATTTTCTAGCTCCGGCTTGTTCTAGTTTGGTGCATAAAAATTTAAAATTAGCCAATCATACTTTGTGTTTTGATATGAATATATTTTGCTGGGGATTTTTACAAGGTCTTTTACAGGCTTTTTCATTGCTTGATCATTTAGATATAAAAAAAGTTGTTTTGCTTTGTGCAAGTGTAAAAAGCAAAAAAATTAATCCAAAAGATAAAATTACTTTTTTAAATACTTCTGATAGTGCTAGTGCTATTTTAATAGAAAAAACAAATACCAAGCAAAAAATGTTTTATTCTCAAAATATTTTTTCAGAACTTGCCTTAGAAGAAACTTTGCCATTAAAAGCTTTTAATGAAAATGGCGATGATTTTATAAAAGTAGATGGTGATTTATTTTTTTCATTTATTATGGAAAAATTTCCATTATTTTTTGAAGAATTTTTTAACTATTTTAAACAAGAAAAACAAGAAATAGATTATTTTTTATTTCAAAGCTCTAATGCTTTTTTTCGTGAAAAACTTTTGCATACTTTAAAACTTAAAAATAATTTTGATGATAGTTTAAAAAAATATGGAGA
>NZ_JAENKR010000150.1:0-1536 GCF_016598965.1 Campylobacter sp. TTU-622 | reverse complement strand
GAATTTTCATTTACTAAATTTAAAGCTTGTTTTATAGCTCCACCAGTTCCTAAAGGTTTTTTTTCTATGCTATATTCTATTTTTATGTCTAAAAATTTATTTTTAAAGTGGTTTTTTATGATTTCATATTTGTAAGAAACAGCTAGAATAACTTCTTTGATATTTTGAGTTCTTAGATATTCAAAAATAAATTCTAAAAAAGGCTTACCATTGATTAAAGCCATAGGTTTTGGCACATCTTTAACTATGCTTTTAAGTCTTGTACCCAAACCTCCACAAAGGATAATAACTTTCAATGAAAACCTTTTCCAAAAAGCTCCTCTTCCACTATAGCACAAAGTATATGAGCTATTAAAATATGAGATTCTTGTATGCGCGGAGTGCAATTTGAAGGCACTTTGATACAATAATCACAAAGATCATTCATCTTTCCTCCGCTCTTTCCTGTTAAACCAACGCTTATAATACCTTTTTCTTTGCAAATTTCTAAGGCTTTTAATATATTAACACTATTTCCACTTGTTGAAATTCCTATGAAAATATCACCTTTTAAGCCTTGTGCTTCAAGCTGTCTTGAAAAAACTTTTTCATATCCATAATCATTTCCAATAGCTGTAAGTATGCTAGTATCTGTGGTTAATGCTATACTTGCAAGTCCTGGTCTATCAAAATAAAATCTACTTACAAGCTCCCCTGCAATATGCTGAGCATCAGCTGCACTCCCGCCATTTCCTGCTAATAAAGTTTTATTGCCATTTTTATAAGCTTTTATGATTTCTAAAGCCACTTTTTTAATAAGATTTAATAAATCTTCATCTTTTAAAATTTGCTCTTTTGTATCTATGCTTTCTTCAAAATGCTTTTTTATATAAGTTAGCATTTATTCTCCTTTAAAATTTATAAGCCTTAACTCTTTTGCACTTAAAATCACCGCTTTAAGCTTTGGTGCTAAACCTTACTTTTTAAAATTTAAAATTTCATTTTTAAAAACTTTTTCTTCAATAGCAAGTATAGTTATTATATATTTATATCTTTTAAACAACTTTAATTATATAAAAAATCCTTTCAAAGTCTTTTCTATTTAAGATTATAACATTATAAGCTTTTTACTTAAATATTAAAAATTAATCAATATCATTTAATCTTTGTTAAAATTCGAAAAAATATTTATATTTTTACTTTTTTGATATCTTAATCAATAACGTGCAATCATAGAAGAAATTAAAACAGTGAAGATAAGCGTTATAAAAAACTAACATTAATGATTTGATAATAATAAGCAACACTAGCTAAAACTATTCCTGGACCACCTCTTGCATTCATTGTTATAGTAAAATTAACTCTTGAAATATTAGAAATTTTTACAAAATTTATCCTATAAGCAAAAATTTTAATAAACGCACAAACACTAAGAAAAATATAAATATTATAAAAGAATTCATGGACTAAAAATTTTTTAAATTTAAAAATTCTCACTAATAATTTATAATATTTTTAAATTTTTAACAAAATTACAAAGATACTTTATCAATATAA
>NZ_JAENKR010000014.1:0-23236 GCF_016598965.1 Campylobacter sp. TTU-622 | reverse complement strand
TGCTATCATAGATATAGTATAAATAATCCAAAGTTTATTTTGTTCAAAATTAAAATGTTTTACTAAGATTATAGGAATAATCAAAAATGCAATACTCATAAGCATTTTTTGCATAAAATTAGTGATATTCATAAGAGTTAAATTTTTTTGTTTGATAAGATGAAAAAAAGGTGTTTTTTCATTTTCGTGTATAAGTTTGTTTTCTTTTGGAACTATGGTATAGAGTAGGATAATACAAAGTAATGTTAAAAAAGTGCTTAGATCAAAAAGGCTTGAAAGCCCCCATTTAGCACTCATTAAAGGAGAAATCACCATAGAAGCTGCAAAACTAATTCCTATAAAAGAACCCATTATGGCCATAGCTTTTGCTCTATTTTCTTCATTGATAAAATCACTAATCATTGCAGTGGCAACAGCCCCTATGGCACCAGCTCCTTGAAGCATTCTTCCAAAAAGCATAGTATAAATATCATTTGCAAAAGAACAAATAAGCGAACCTATAATAAAAATAATAAGACCAAAAAGCAAAGTTTTTTTTCGTCCAATTTTATCACTTAATATCCCAAAAGGAACTTGAAAAATCATTTGCATTAAAGCATATATACCTACTAAAAGTCCTACTAAAAATTCATTTGATCCTTCAAGCTTAAGTGCATAAAGGCTTAAAACAGGCAAAACTATAAAAAGTCCAAAAAATCTTGTTCCAACAATGAAAGATAAAGCTAAAATAGTATTTAACATAAAATGCCCTAAGGATTTAATTTAGGATAATTTTACTATTAATAATATTAAGTAAGTATTAAGTTTTGTCTTATTTAATATTATTAAAATTCTAAATCATTGAAATAAATTTTTAAGGTTTGATATGTTTAAAAATAAAATTATACTTGCAACAAATAATATCCATAAGGTTTATGAGTGTAAAAATATTTTAACAAATTACGAGGTTTATGCTTTTGGTGATATTATGCAAGCTTTTGAAATAGAAGAAAATGGAATTTCTTTTAAAGAAAATGCTTTGATTAAATCAAGAGCAGTTTTTAATGCTTTAAGTAAAGATCAGCAAGAAGAATTTATTGTTTTGAGTGATGATAGTGGAATTTGTGTTGAAGCTTTAGATGGAAGACCTGGAATTTATTCTGCAAGATTTTCAAAATCACAAAATGATGAAGGCAATCGCAAAAAACTTGTAGATGAACTTCAAAAAAAAGGTATTTTTGAAAGTAAAGCTTTTTATACGGCTGCTATTGGAATAAGCTCTAAATTTGGAGATTTAAGTTCGCACGGATGGATGCACGGAAAAGTAATTTGCGAAGAGAGAGGTAAAAATGGTTTTGGTTATGATCCTTTGTTTATCCCTAATGGTTTTACAAAAACTTTAGCACAACTTGATGATAGTTGTAAAAATCTTATTTCTCATAGGTTTAAAGCTTTAAATTTGGCACAAATTTTAATTAAGGTTTTAAGCAGGGCTTATTGATTTTTTTTAAAAGTGATTAAAAGACTAGGAAGTAAAAATAAACTTCCTAAAAGAAGCAATATCATCACAAATATAGTTAAAGCCCCAAAATAAATTGTTGGTATAAAATTGCTACTCATCATCACGCTAAATCCTAAAATAATACTTATACTTGTGTAATAAAGGGCTGAACCTATTGAATTATGTGTATTTAAAATAGCTTCTTTGATACTTTTATTTTTAATTGTTTGCTTAAAACGATAGATATAATGGATGGCATCATCAACTCCTATACCCATAGAAATAGCAGCTATAGTAATACTCATCATATCCAAAGGTATATTTAAAATTCCCATAAGGGCAAAAACAACGCTAATTGGAACAATATTTACAATAAGAGCAATTATAGAAAATTTCAAATCTCTAAATATTATAAGAAAAAGGACAAATATCACTAAAATAACAAATATTAAAGTATTAAATTGTGATGAAAAAAGACTTTGGAGCATATTGTTGTAAAGTACCATGATCCCAGCAATTTGCACTGAAACATCATCATTTTTTAAAAGTTCATTTAATTCTTTGTTTAGTTCTTTTAAAAATTCATTGCGACGTAAATTCGGATCAGAATCTATGATACGCATAGTAAATCTTAACTCATTTTTATCTATATTTACAAAAGGAGAAAGTAGATCTTTTTTGAAGTTATTTGGCAAATTTTCATTTAAAAATGCTAGAGCAAAATCATCTAAATCTTTACCATCATTGATATTTTTTCCTAAAATTAAAAGACTATTTAAACTAAGAATAGATCCTATATAAGGTTTATTTTCTAGATATTCGTGTATTTTTTTTACTATACGAATTTTTTTTGCATTAAACCAATAAGTTTTTTCTTGACTCAAAGCTTCAAATTCATTTTCAAAGCTATCTAGACTATCATTATTTTGGAATTTAGCATCATCTTTAAATTTTATAATTATATCTAAAGGCAAAGTTCCGCCTAATTTTGTATCAATAAGCAATAATCCTTTTTTAATTTCACTTCCATCTTTAAAATAATTAACAAAAGAATTTTCAACTCTTAAAGAAGAAATCCCAATTAAAGCAAAAATACTTGCTAAGAAAGTAAAAGTATAAATTAGTTTTCTATGATTTAAACTCGATTTTGCACAAAAACTTAAAAAATTAAATTTAAATTCTTTTTTACTATAATTTTTTGGTTTTAAAAGAGTTAAAATACTTCCCAAAAAAAGATAACTAAGAATTAAGCTTAAGCTTATGCCAATGCTCATCATAATCCCTAGTTTAATAATAGGTTCTATATTTGAAAAAATCAAGCTTAAAAATCCTATCATAGTAGTTAATATAGCATAAAAACTAGGTTTTGCTTTAGCTAAAAGAGTTGCAAGAACGACATTTTGTATTTTAGTATGTGGAAATTTATTAGAGCATTCTATAAAATGTGTAATTAGATGAATCACTACACTAAGGGTGATTATAAGAATTAGTGCAACATAATTAGAAGAAATAACTGTGATTTTAAAGCCAAGTAAAGCAAAAACACCACTTGCAGAACTTAAACTTATAAAACAAATAAAAAGAGGTAAAAATACAAAACGTAAAGATCTAAAAAAATAATATAAAGCTAAACTAAGTAGCAATACAAGAGTAAAACCATAAATTAAAAGATCATCTTTTATATAAGATATCATATCTTCAGCTATCAAGCTTATACCGCTAATATAAAACATATCTCCATTTTTTTGATAACTTTGCATAATATTTTTTATTTGATCTAAGCTTTTTTTTGTGACAGTTTTTTGCAAATTTAGATGTTCTTGAATTTGAATTTGATATTTTTCTTTTTGTGACTGATTTGCTTCATATTTTTGTTCTAAAAGTTGATTTAATTTTAAATCAGGATTTAAATAAATAATTAAAGCTGTAGTTGTTCCATCTTTGGAAATAATATTATTTTTATAAAAAGGACTATTTAGAATTTCATTTTTAGCTTTGCTTTTATTGATATCTTTAAAAGTGATATTTGGGATATTTTTAATAAGCTCTTTTAGATCTATTTGATCATTACTTTGAAGAAGAGGTGCGTTTATAATACTCAAAACACGTTCAACATTGTAAGAATTTTCTAGATCTTTATGTATATTTTTTAATTTTTCTAAACTCTGTTTGGAGAAAGGATCAAGGTTTTTTGGTTTAAAAGCAATGATTAAAAAGTCATCACTTTTATAATCTTTAGAAATTTCCCTAAAGATTTTTAAATCTTTATCATCTTCTAAAAGAAGACTATCTGCACTTGCATCGATTTGAAGTTTTAAGGAGAAAAAACTTAAAATTGTGCAAAAAATTAAAGTAGTAATTAAAGTAATCTTAGGATAATTGGTAATTTTTTTTAAAAAATAAATTAGCATTTAATCAATATTAATATCTTTAATTTTTTTCATTAAAGTGTTAAAATCGCCATTTTCTAAAATATCACTAAACTGAGATCGATAAGTTTGAATAATACTTATACCTAAAACATCTACATCATAAATAAGCCAATCATTGTTTTGATTATAGAATTTAAAAATAACATTTTTTTCTTCCCCATCAATTATCATAGAACTTGTTAAAAAATAACGATTTTTATTTTTTTCTTCACCATATTTCACTTTTAGTATTTGATCTTTATAAAGACTGAGTTTATCAGTAAAACTTTTTTTAAGATTTTCTTCAAAAGCTTGTGTGAATTTTTCTTGTTCTTCTTTGCTTAAATTGTTATAATATTTTGAAAGAGAAAGTTTTGCCATAAGTTTATAATCAATTATGTGATCAAAAAGTTTAAAAATTTCCTTTGCAGCTTCTTTTTTATCGCCTTTTGTATTTTGTAAAATTTCAAGACTTTTATCAATATTTTTTTGCATTAAACTTTCAATTTCATCTAACTTTAAGGCAAATACATTTAATACAAGAGCTAAAATTAAAAATATTTTTTTCATTTTTTTCCTTATTTGCTAATTTCTATGCGTCTTTGCTCATAAGCATCACGTAAAAATGGATAAAGGTTTGGAGTATTGTGATAAATTTCATCAATTTCATCAATTTTGAAAGAAATTTCATTACCATAAGCATAGCTACTTATTGCAAAACTTGCCCAATCTGGATTAATATAAGCACTAGGATATAAAAACCAATCAACAGGCAAACTTAAAGTATCTCTTAAGTTGCTTGGCCCAAGTATTGGCAAAACAAGATGAAAGCCTCCGCCTACACCCCAATGAGCTAAAGTGCTTCCAAAATCAGCAGGATGTTTTTTTAAGTGTAAAGCATCGCCAGCATTCATTATCCCACCAAAACCTAAAATGGTATTAGCTATAAAACGCTTGGTTTCTTCTCCAGCTTGTTCAAATTTAAATTGCAAAGCGTTATTTATAAATCTTAAAGGAAAAGCTAGATTATCAAAAAAATTTCTAACACCTACTCTAAAAGCTTTTGGGGTGATTTTTGTATAAGCCATAAGAGTAGGTCTAAAGCCATAATCGTATAAGAATACATTAAAGCGCGTCATAACTTTGTTATAGCCAGATAAAGGATCATTTACTTTGTATTGAGAAAATTCATTCTCAAATTCGCTAATTTCATTAGCAAAACTAAAGCAAATAGTTAGAGAAAAAAATAAAATAATAGTTTTTAGTTTCAAATATATCCTTAATTATATTAATCAATAAGAATATCCCAATAAAAATTCACCCATTCTGTTGCTTCTTTAGTTGTAAATTCGGGAATTAAAAGAGCATTTTTCTTATAAAAAATTGTAGCTACTTTTAAATCAATATGGGTAAATTTTTCTTCTAAGACTCTTTTAATCTCTTTGATACTTTCTCCACTATCTATAATGTCATCTACTAAAAGAATTTTTTTATAAGCACTAAGATCGGGAATATTGAAAATTTCAATAGTATCTAGTTTTTGTGTGTCATTATAATGTATAGAATTTAGACTAAAAAGATTACGTGTATTCAGTGCTACTGCTAAAGAGTGACCAAGACTCATTCCACCCCTTGCTATAGCGACTATAGCGTCTGGATTAAATTTATTTTTAATTTCTTTTGCTAAAGTTTTAACATCATCTTCAAATTCATCATAAGAGTAAAAAATCATATTTTTCCTTCTAAAGCAATTAATAAAAAATTTCCTAAAGAAATAAAAGATAGTATTATAATACCCATATTAAGTTTATCCCATTCTTTTTTAAATATGCGCACAAGCAAATAAGAGATAAAACCAAAAGCAAAGCCTGTTGTTATAGAATAAGTAAAAGGCATCATAATTATAGTAAAAAATGAAGCAACAGCTGTGGCATCGTCTTTAAAATTAATATTTCTTACCTCCATAAACATTAAAATTCCTACCATTATTAATACTGGATTAATAGAATTAGCAGGTATAGCTTTAAATAAAGGAAGCAAAAATAATGTTAAAATAAAACAAAATGCAACAACTAAAGCTGTAAGTCCTGTTCTTCCACCACTTTCAACTCCTGTAGTACTTTCAACAAAGGCAGTAACGGTTGAAGTACCTACAATAGATCCAATTGTAGAACCTACAGCATCACTTGCTAAAGTTTTTCCTAATTTTTTCTCTCCTTCTTTAGGCTCATCAAAAATTTTTCCTCTTTCTCCAACTCCTGTAATAGTACCTAAACTATCAAAAAGTTGCGTAATAAGAAAAGTTAAAACAACTGGAATCATAAAAACATTTAAAGCACTTAAAATATCTAATTTAGCAAAAATACTTCCCAAACCGTTTTCTTGGCTAAAATTTGGAAATGAAAAAAAATGATCTGGAAATGAAGCATTATTGATATTAAAAACCCAAGCAATAATAGAGCTAAGTAAAATTCCTATAATAAAAGCTCCTTTTAGTTTTATAACCCATAAAAATAGTATTAAAACAAGGGTAAAAATTCCAAAAAGAACATTAGGATCGCTAAAATCTCCAATACGCACAAAAACATTTTCATCTTTAGCAATTACTCCCATTTGTCCAAGCCCTAAAAATGTTACAAAACATCCAAGTCCTGCACACATTGCTAAACGTAAATCTTTAGGAATATTGCGTATTATCCAAATCCTAAAATTTGTAAAAGATAAAAGTAAAAAAATAAAACCTGATATAAAAACAGCACCTAATGCACTTTGCCAAGGTATATTTTGAGCTAAGCAAACACTAAAAGTAAAATAAGTATTCATTCCCATTCCAACACTCATAGCTACAGGAGTGTTAGCAAAAAAAGCATTAAAAGCACTTGCTATTATAGTTACTAAAGCAGTAGCAATAATCAAGCCTTCCAAAGGCATACCAGAATTACTCATTATGTGAGAATTAACAGGTATGATATAAATCATAGTTAAAAAAGTTGTAACACCAGCAATAATTTCTGTTTTTATATTGGTATTATTTTGTTTAAGTTTAAAAAAATCCATATTTTAAGCCTTAATAAATTTTAAGTTCATTATATAAACTATCACGTTCTACGGGAATTAAATTTGAAGTTTTTATCATATCAATAAAGGTTTTAAGATTGACCCCATTAGCACTTTTAGCTCCTCCAGCACTTTGAATACTTTCTTTTTCTATAGTCCCATCAAGATCGTTGGCTCCAAATTCTTGAGCAACCATAGCAAGATTAAGCCCCATAGTTGCCCAATAAGCTTTAATATTTTTAATATTATCTAAGATAATTCTTGAAATAGCAATAGTTTTTAGAATTTCTTCACTATCCATAATTTTATCTGTTTGTATAAAGCTATTATCTCTTTGCCATACTAAAGGAATAAAAGCATTAAAACCTTTTGTTTCATCTTGTAAAGCTCTAAGTCTTAGCATATGATCAATGCGATGTTTTTTTTCTTCGATATGACCAAAAAGCATTGTAGCATTACTTTGTTTGCCTTTTTGATGCCAAAGTTTATGAATTTTAAGCCAATTTTCACTACTTACTTTTCCTTTGCAAATTTTTTCACGTATTGTTTCATCAAAAATTTCAGCCCCACCACCTGGCATACTATCAACGCCATATTCTAACATTTTATTTATAATTTCTTCATAGCTCATATCAAAACGTCTATGCAAAAAGTCAATCTCTGCTGCTGTCATAGCTTTAATATGAATTTGAGGATATTTTGCTTTTATCATTTTAAAAATTTCTAAATACCATTGCCAAGTTACATCTTTATTATGGGCTGAAACAATGTGAATTTCTTTAGTTCCTCTTGCAATGGTTTCATCTGCTATTTTCATAATTTCTTCATGACTCATTGTATAAGGATTAGGGTTTTTTCGATGTGCTGAGAATGCACAAAATTTACAAGTATCAGCACAAACATTAGTTGGATTAATATGACGGTTTATATTGAAATATACCTTTTTTCCATGAAATTCAAGACGCTTTTTATGGGCATATTTGGCTAAGGTAAAAAGATCTAAATCCCAAAGTTTGTTAGCTTCTTCTTCATTTAATCTTGTTTGATTTTCTAGCTTTGCAATAAGATTTTTCATAATAAATTACAATTCCATTGTTTTTATAATTTTAGCATTATAAATTTAGCTTACTGAAAAAGAGTTTATAAAATTTATTTAAAAAATAAATTTAAATAAAATAGTGCTATTTTATTTAAAAAAAGAAGTTAAAATTAAAAATAAATTATACGAAAAGTAGGTAAAAATGTGTGGTATTGTAGGCTATATAGGCAATAAAGAAAAAAAACAAATTATTTTGAATGGATTAAAAGAATTAGAATATAGAGGTTATGATAGCGCTGGTTTAGCTGTTATGAAAGGATCAGAGCTTGATTTTTTTAAAGCTGTTGGAAAGCTTGAAAATTTAACAAATAAATGTGCTAATTTTACAAGCGAAGATTATGGTTTTGCTATAGGACATACAAGATGGGCAACTCATGGTAAAGCAACTGAGATAAATGCCCATCCACATTTAGGAGAATACTCTTGTGTAATCCATAATGGTATTATAGAAAATTATAAAGAAATCAAGGATAAATTAGAAAAAAAAGGTATTTCTTTTTTAAGCCAAACAGATACTGAGGTAATTGTAAAACTTTTTGAATTTTATGCTAAAGATTTAAATGCCTTTGAAGCTTTTAGACAAGTGATTAAAGAGCTTAAAGGGGCTTTTGCTATTTTGCTTCTTAGTAAAAAAGATCAAAATAAAGTTTTTTTTGCTAAAAATGCTGCTCCATTAATTATAGGAAGAAATTCTCAAAATGAACTCTTTTTTGCATCAGCAGATGCTCCTTTAGTCGGTCTTAGTGAAGAGGTGGTTTATCTTGAAGATTTAAGTTTTGGTTATGCCAATAAAGATGAACTTGTTATTTATGAAAATGATAAATTAAAAAATAAATCTTTTTCCAAATTATCAAATGACAAAGCTTATGCAAAAAAAGATGGCTTTAGATTCTTTATGGAAAAAGAAATTTATGAGCAAAGCAGGGTATTAAGTGAAGTCTTAATGGGTAGAATCAATGGAGATGAGGTAGTTTTTGATGAGCTTGAAAATGAAAATTTAAGCAATATAAGTGAAATTACCTTATGTGCTTGTGGGACAAGTTATCATGCAGCACTTACTGGAGCCTATTTATTTGAAAGGATTGCAAAAATTAAAGCTAAAGTAGAAATTGCAAGTGAATTTAGATATAGAGAAGCTCTTGTTTCTAAAGATTCTTTATTTATTGTTATTTCTCAAAGCGGGGAAACAGCAGATACTTTAGAAGCTTTAAAAATTGCCAAAGAAAAAGGTGCTAGAACTTTTGCAATTTGTAATGTGGATAATTCTAGTATCGTGCGTTTAGCACATTTAAGTCTTTTAACCCGTGCTGGAATTGAAAAAGGAGTCGCTTCTACTAAAGCTTTTGCAACACAAGTCTTAACGCTTTGGATGTTGGCAATTTTTATAGCTCAAAAGAAAAATCAAAATTTAAATAATGAAATTAAAGCTTTACTCCATATACCAAATTGTGTTGTTGTAACACAAAAATTACACGATAAAATTCATAGAATTTCTAAAAGATATTTAGATGGACATGGTTTTTTTTATATAGGTAGAGATGTATTTTATCCTTTAGCTTTAGAGGGTGCTTTAAAATTAAAAGAGCTTTCTTATTTACACGCAGAAGGTTATCCAGCAGGAGAGATGAAGCACGGACCTATAGCATTGGCTGATTCTAAACTTTATACTATTGCTTTAATGCCAAAAAATATGCTTTATGAAAAAACAAAATCAAACGTAGAAGAATTGATTGCCAGAGATTCTACTCTTCTTAGTATTTCGCCTTTAGAATTTGATCTAAGTGATGATTTTATTAAAACAACAGAACAAGAACATTATATGTGTGAATTTTTTGAAATGATGCTTATTACTCAACTTTTAGCAATGGAAATATCAATAAGACTTGGTAACGATGTTGATATGCCACGCAATCTTGCAAAAAGTGTAACGGTTGAATAAATGTGTAATTTTATCTCAATTAAAAGTATTTTTTATCTAAGGTCATTATTTTAAAGTTTAATTTATATTAATTTTAATTAATATAAATTAATTTTTTATATTAAAGGAATAATTATGCAGTATAGAATAGAACGTGATACTATGGGCGAAGTTCAAGTTTTAGATGATAAATATTGGGGAGCACAAACTCAAAGAAGTTTTGAAAATTTTAAAATAGGTACTGAGAAAATGCCTAAAGTTTTAATATATGCTTTTGCTAATCTTAAAAAAGCTTTAGCTATAGTAAATAATGATTTAGGCAAGCTTGATAATGAAAAAAAAGATGCTATTATAAAAGCTTGTGATGAGATTATAGAGGGAAAATTTGATGATAATTTCCCCCTTGCTATTTGGCAAACTGGTTCTGGAACTCAAACAAATATGAATTTAAATGAAGTAATAGCAAATCGTGCTACTGAAATTATAGGTGGAGATTTTCGTAAAGAAAAATTGATACACCCAAACGATCATGTAAATATGTCTCAAAGTTCAAATGATACTTTTCCAACCGTTATGCATATTGTTTGTGTTGAACAAATTGAAAATAAGCTCATTCCCACATTAGATGATTTAATTGCTATTTTTGAACAAAAAGTAAAAGAATTTAAAGGGATTATTAAAATAGGACGTACTCATTTGCAAGATGCTACTCCTTTGACTTTATCTCAAGAATTTAGCGGTTATTTATCTATGTTAACGCATACACGTAAGCAAATATTGCTTTCTTTGGAAAATTTAAGAGAGCTTGCCATAGGAGGAACAGCAGTTGGAACAGGTCTTAACGCTCATCCTGAAATTTCTCAAAGAGTAAGTGAGAAATTAAGTAAAATTATTGGGATAAAATTTGTTTCTAATCCAAATAAATTTCATGCTTTAACAAGTCACGATGCTATAGTTTTTACACATGGAGCTTTAAAAGCTTTAGCAGCAAATTTAATGAAAATTGCCAATGATATTCGTTTTTTGGCCTCTGGTCCTAGATGTGGTTTTGGTGAGCTTATTTTACCTGAGAATGAGCCTGGAAGCTCTATAATGCCTGGCAAAGTAAATCCAACCCAATGTGAAGCTTTAACTATGGTTGCTGTTCAAATAATGGGAAATGATGCTACTATAGGTTTTGCAGCATCTCAAGGAAATTTTGAACTTAATGTTTTTAAGCCTGTGATTATTTATAACTTTTTACAAAGTCTTAATTTATTAAGTGATGCTATGAATTCTTTTAACGTACATTGTGTAAAAGGCATTAAACCTAATAAAGAAAAAATAGCTTCTCATTTAAATAATTCTTTGATGTTGGTCACAGCTTTAAATCCACACATTGGCTATGAAAATGCTGCTAAAGTTGCAAAAAATGCTTATAAAAAAGGTATTTCCTTAAAACAAAGTGCTATGGAACTTGGTTTAATTGATGAAAAAGATTTTGATCATTTGGTAAATCCAAGTACTATGGTAAATGAAATCTAAGCTAATAAAAGCTTAGATTTTAAGAAGCTATACTAAAATTTGGACTTAAATCTATAGAATTGTTTTTGTAAATATTGCTAATAAAATTTTTAAAATCTCTGTTTTTATTATTTTCGGTTTCATTTGCATTTTCGTTTTGGTTGTTATCTTTTTTATCTTGTGTATTTTTTTCTGCTTTGAGTTTCATTGCTTCAGATCTTGCTTCCATTTCAAGTTTAAGAGCATTTGCTGCAACTTTATAATCTTGAGGACTAGGATCAGCGGGTGCCATAGCCGCTGAGGCAATTTGTCTTGCATTGGCCATAGTTTCTTCTGGTGTATTGCCTTTTTGCATACGTATAGGAACTTCTCCAGATACTGCATACATTTGATTATCAGGACCTTTAACATAACTAAAACTAGCTCCACCCGCTAAAGATCCCCCAGCAGCTTGATGCGCTGCTTCGTGAGCTTTTACTTCTCTATCTGTGCTTTGTAGTTCTCTTAATTGTTGTAGTTCTTTGGCATCAAGTTCTACGCCATTGACCATTTGTGTTTGTGTGCTTTCTTCATTTTCGTTTTGATTATTTGATTTTTTATTAGAGGTGTTTTGTTGAGCAAGATTAAAAGAATAGTTTGTATTAAAATTAATATTCATTTTGCGCTTCTTATTTATTTTAAAAAATTATATTATATTTTATCTAAAATTTTTAGAAAATAAAATATTTATAGAATATAATAAATTATTTTAGGAGTTTAAAATGTTTTATGAAAATGAGTTAATTTACATAGAAAAAGAAAATTCTCAAATTCCTTGGATTAAAATTTTTACCCAACAACCCTATAAAGAATTAAGCGATTGTCCTAGTTTTTTACAAGAAGAATTATTTAAAAAAATTTTAGCGTGCGAAAAAGCTATGATTGAATTTTATAAACCTGACAAAATAAATATAGCATCTTTTGCAAATTATGTCCCAAGAGTTCATTTTCATATAATGGCAAGATTTAAAGAAGATGCTTTTTTTCCAGAGTGTATGTGGGGTAAACAGCAAAGAGAAGAAAAAAAATTAAATTTAGCTAATTTTGATGATTTTGTTAAATTGCTAATAAAATCTTTTGATTAATGTTTAGTTAATTTTTGCTAAATAAAATATTTTTATTATTTTTATGTAAAATAAAAATTTATTAAGGAGAAATAATGAAAAAAATTTTTTTAAGTTCAGTTTTAGCGTTTTCTTTGTTGGGAAGCACAGCTTTTGCTAAAGAATATACATTAGATAAATCGCATACAAATGTTGGTTTTAAAATTAAACATTTGCAAATTAGCAATGTTAATGGAAGTTTTAAAGATTATAATGCTATGATTGATTTTGATCCAGCAACTTTTGAATTTAAAAAATTAGAAGCAACAATTAAAGTATCTTCAATTAATACGGAAAATCAAACAAGAGACAATCATTTATTGCAAGATGATTTTTTTAAAGCAAAAAAATATCCAGATATGACTTTTACAATGAAAAAATATGAAAAAATCAGCAATGAAAAAGGAAAAATGACAGGAATTTTAACTATAGCAGGTGTATCTAAAGAAGTAGAGTTAGATGCTGAGATTGGTGGAGCAATTAAAACAAAAGATGGCAAGGAAAAAATTGGTTTTACTTTAAGCGGTTTAATTAAACGTTCTGATTTTAAATTTGCTTCTAGCGTTTCAACAATAACTTTAAGTGATGATGTAAAATTAATTATTGATTCTGAAGCACTTGAGAAATAATCCTAAGGGAGTTCTTCCCTTAGGATTATTAAACTTTCTTTAATATTATTTTGATTATTTTTAAGTAATATTTTAAACTCTGGTTTAAATTTTTCGTTTTCAAGATAGATTTCTGTATTTTTTAACAAAGATTCTATATAAGATAGATGAGTTAAAGACATATTTTCATCTTTAAAAATAAAAATAAAATCATTTTCTACTATAAAAATTTTAGCTTTTAAACGTTTTAAAATTTTGGCAATTTGTTTTAAGATAAGTTTTTTATAGCTTTCTTTTGTAAATTCTAGTTCTGTAAAATGAAGCAATGCTATGCTAAATTCTTTTTTACCTTTTATAAAATGCGCAAGTTTTTTTTCATTTGGAAATTTGGTTAAAGGATCAAAAAAAGTATTTTTATAGGCTTGATAAATAAGATAGATACAAAAAACTATACTTGAGAGTTCAAAATATGAAATCTTTAAAGCACTATTAAAGAAAAATTGTATATAAGCCCCTATAAATGCTATTATATAAAAAAATTCTCTTTTTTTAAAACATACAAAGCTTAAGAATACAAATTCAAAAATGAAAAAAATTAAACTCAGCTCACTGATAGGATTAAAAAAATTAAAAAGATGAAAATTAAGCATTGATGCGTTAAAATCTGTGCTTTTGGTTAATACTAGTCCTAAAATTGATATTAAAAGAAAAAATACTACTATGCTAATATTTTTTTTATCAAAAATGAGTTCATTTTGTTTTTTTAAAGAGAATATAAAAAATGTAAAAGGTAAAAACAATGAAGTGAAAAGATGAGCTTGAAAAGTGCTAGCGTAAAAATAAAATAATTTGAAAAATACAAAAGCAAAAGTAATAAAAAATATTTTTGTATTTTTAAAATAAAAAGACAAAAATAACGCTAAAATTTCAAAAATCAAACTTGTAAAACTTAAAAATTCTAAGAAAAGCATAGATTTACCTTATAATTAATTTTTTGGAATGAATTTTTATTTATAAAAGTTAAAAATTTATAGATTGATTAAATTTATTAAAATTAAAATAATATTAAACTATCAAAATTTGCTTAAATATTTTAAGTCAAATTTTAATTATAGCTAAAATTTAATATTTTAAAAAGTTTTTTGTTTTTAAGAATTTTAGATTATTATATTTTGTATTAATTTGAATTAAATTTAACAATATTTCAAAAAAATTAAAATAAGATTATAAATTCTTAATCTTTATTGTATATCTTCATAAAAAAGGTTATGATGAAAACTATTGATCAAATTTATCAAAATAAAATAGAAGTAAAAAAATCTGTTTTTTGGGCTTTTCTTTGTCCTTTTGCAGATTTTAAAGATTTGCTTGAAAGACTTAAAAAAGAGCATTTAAAAGCAGTGCATTTTGTTTATGCTTATAGAGTTTTAAATGAATTTAATCAAATAGTAGAAGATAAAAATGATGATAAAGAGCCAAAAGGCACTTCAGCAATGCCGGCTTTAAATGTTTTAAGAGGTAATGAACTCATTAATACAGCTGTTATTATTGTGCGTTATTTTGGAGGGATTAAACTTGGCACAGGCGGACTTGTAAGAGCTTATAGCGAAGCGGTAAATGAAGTGATTAAAAGTGCTATTTTAAAATCTTATGAAATTCAAAAAACAATTAAAATTTCTATCAATTTAAAAACATTTAGTCGTTTTGATTATTTTTTAAATAAATTTGCTATATCTTCTAAAAAAGAATTTAAAGAAGATATAGTATTAATAACACTTTGTTTAAATGAAATTCAAGAACAAGAATTAAAAATTTTTTTAAAAAATTTCTCTTTTAAAGATTTTCAATTCTTGTAAGTTTAAATCATTCCCAAAAGTTCATTTAAAACTTTATTTTGTGTATTTTGTTCATTTTGATTTATAGATTGTGATTGAATTTGAGATTCTTCATTTTGTCTAAAACGATAAGAATATAAATTCGAATTTAAAGCATAAGAACTCATAGTCGAATCATTTTCTTGAATTTTATTTTGTGTTTCTAAAGAAGTTTGTTGATTTTGTTGATTTTGACTACTTTCATTTGAAAGCATATCCATAAAACTTTGCTGTTCGCTAGAAGAAAAATCTTCAACTTCTTTATTTACTTGTTTATAAACTCCGCTTGAAATATCATATTCATAAGAGCTTATGATTTTAAAATTTGTTTGCATTATTTCTCCTTTCAAAATACAAAAAATATGCAAGCAAAAAACATTCCTTTAATCACCACACGGAGCAATAAATTCAGGATCTAATTCGTGATTTTTGATAAATTCTTCTTTAGCTTTTTTACAATTTTGATCTCTTAATTTTCTGTATTCATTACGAATTTGAAGTTCTTTTTCGCTCAATTTTCTATCTTCTAAAAAGCTAATGTGAAAATAAGTATCATCTGCTTTAGAATATTTTTTATAAAAATCCATATAATCAAAATAGTCTTTTCCATTATCAAATTCAACGATTTCTTCTATATAAATAGTTGGTCCAAAACCTTTATGATTTTGTGTGAAATGACCAAAGCCAGCACTATATTGAACTCTAAATTTAGCCATTTTTTTCTCCTAAAAATTCTTCATAACTTCCGCGAAAATCTAAAAGTTCTCCATCTTTTAACTCCCAAATACGATTAGCAAAAGAACTTATTAATTCCCTATCGTGACTGATGCAAAGTGCTACTCCTTTAAAATTATACAAGGCTTCTCCTAAGGCTATAATACTTTCAAGATCTAAATGATTATCCGGTTCATCTAAGATTAAGAAATTAGATTTTTCTAACATTAAACGTGAGAGCATTAAGCGGTGTTTTTCTCCCCCGCTTAAATTAGCTGCCATTTTTTCTTGTTCGCTTCCACTAAATAACATTCTTCCTAAACATTTTCGAATTTCATCTAAATCTTTAAATTTTTCACTCATAAGCCATTCGTAAAGTTTTAAATTTTCATTTATAATATTGCTTGTGTCTTGTGGAAAATATCCTAGTTCTATTGTAGCACCTAAATGCACATTGCCACTATCTGGATTTATTTCATTCATAATGATTTTAGCAAGAGTAGATTTGCCAACCCCATTAGCACCAATTAATGCTATTTTGTCATTTTTTTCTATTTTTAAATTTAAATTTGAAAATAGTTTTTTATCATAAGTTTTAGAGATTTCTTTAAATTCTAAGATTTCATTACCTATTTCTCTACTAGTCCTAAATACTATACTAGGATCGCGTCTTGTTGAAATTTTAATTTCTTCAAGTTCTAATTTTTCTAAAGCTTTGGCTCTACTTGTAGCTTGTTTTGCTTTTGAGGCATTAGCACTAAAACGACGGATAAAATTTTCTAATTCTTCTTTTTCTTTTAAAGCCTTATCTCTTTTAAGCTCTGCTTGTTTAGCAAGTAGGGTAGAAGCCATATACCAATCATCATAATTTCCTGCAAAATCTCTAATTTGTTTAAAATCTACATCTAAAATTCTGGTGCAAATTTTATTTAAAAAATGTCTATCGTGAGAAATTACAACTAAGGTTCCATCGTGTCTTAAAAGTTCATTCTCAAGCCAAGAAATTGCTTCTAAATCAAGGTTGTTTGTAGGTTCATCTAAAAATAACACATCAGCGCCTAAAAATAATACTTGTGCAAGTAAAACTTTAAATTTATCCGCACTTTTTAAAGTGCTCATTAAAGCATTAAAATCTTTGATTTTTAAAGAGCTTAAGATTTTTTCACAACGCACTTCACAATCATAGTTTGGATCTTCTTCTGCGCAGATCATTTCAAGCTCACTTAAGCGTTCATTGATCTCATCTGTGAATTCTTCACTCATATAGAGTTTTTCTTTTTCTTTTAAAGCCTCGTATAATCTTTTATTTGCACACATTACTGCATCTTTGATTGTATAATTTTCAAAAGCAAATTGATCTTGCCCTAAAACAGCAATCCTTAATCCCTCATCAAAAATAATTTCTCCACTACTAGCCTCTATTTCGTTTGAAAGAATTTTTAAAAAGGTTGATTTTCCAGCACCATTAGCACCTATGAGTCCATATCTTTGTCCGCGTAAAAGTTTTAAATTTACATTTTCAAATAAAAGTTGATTAGCAAAACGCATAGTAAGATTTTTTACTTCAACCATAATAATCCTTAGCTTAGTCTTGATTTTCAAAATTGTAGCAAAAAAGAATTTTTTTAGGCTTAGAGATTATAGGTTTTGTAGCTTTTATGAAAAAATTTTCTAAGTTTTAAACTTAGAAAATTATATTTTATTTTAGATTGCTAACAACATTTTTTTTAATTTCAAAATTAAATTTTTTGATATTTAAGAATATAATCTATGATTTTATTATAATTTTCTTTTTTAATTTTTTTATAAACTAAAAATAAATCAACTCCCCACCAAATAATGCCACATATTAAAAAAATTGCAAAAAATGCAAAAAAATTTCAGATAAATCTGCATTTTCTTTTTCGTAATTTGCCCCTAAAATAAGAAACAATATACAAGGAAACAAGGATAAAACCAAACGCAACAATCCTAATGCATAATCTTTTATCATAAATCTATCAAGTGCCAGAAAACCAAGGCCTAAACAAGCACTTATTATACTAGCTATGATTGGAGTGGCGGTATTTTGAAGTTGTATTAATGCTAAATTTGATACAACTTCTTCTTTGTTTTGTAATTGTTCAAATTTTAATTTTAGATTAAGTGAATCTTCTTGTTTTATCTTATCTTGAATACTTAAAAGATAAATATTATAATCCATATTTTCCCTTTTTTAGTTAAGTAACCTTTAAGGCAAAATGCCTTAAAGGTTATAGCAAAAGTTTAATAAGCAATAAAATTCTTGCTTATTTTATAAATTTTTATTCAAAATCTCCGCTTATATAAGCTAAATTTAGAATTTTTATTTCATTTGTATTAAAAACTTTATAGCTAATTGTCCAAACACCCTCTTTATCTCCCAAAGTAGCATTTACTATAGCAGTGCAAGAGTTAAGATCGAAATCAAAATCAGAAATAGATTTAATTTCGATTATATCGTTATAATTTGCTTTTCCATAATGTTTAGCTGTTTCCTTAAGACCTTTTTCATAATCCTCATAATTAACCCCTATAGCTTCAAGTCCTGATAATTTATATAAATTTTTAATGATTTCATCAGGAAGTTGCTCTTGAAGTTTTAAAATGGCTAAAGAATTGCTACACATATTTAATGTATCAGCTTTAATAAATGTCAATCTTATAAAGAAAAATAAAATTATTTTTTTAAACATATTTAATCTCTTTAATTTTTAGGTTTTTGTATTAAAACGCCATTTTTAAATTCTTCTTCTTTAACGATTTCTCCATTTTTATAATATCTAAAAATTCCATTTTTAATACCATTTTTATAATTTTCTTCACTTTTTAAAGAGCCATTTTCGTTAAAAGCTGTTTGCATTCCATCCTTTTTGCCTTTATTATTGTAATTATAATCAAGGGCTACAGTACCATTTTCATAGTATTCTTTATAATTACCTTCAAATTCTGGCATACCATCTTCATCGAAGTTAAGTAATTTTCCTTTTACTTTAGGATTTCCATTATTATAATAACTTACATAGTCACCATATCCACGATTGTCTTTAAAATTCATTTCTTCTAAGAGTTGTCCGTCTTCAAAATATCTTTTGCTAACTCCATCTTTTTTTCCATTTTTATAATTTTCTTCAGTTTTTAATTGTCCATTATTATAAAAAGTTCTTTTTAATCCATGTATCCTAGACTCTTTATTATAAGGAATTTCTTCTTTTAAATTTCCAGATGATTCATATTTATTTTGTTGAACCCTAACTACATCACTTGGTTGCCCAGGAAAATCACTTCCGCAACCACTTAATAATACCGCAACTATACTACAAACACTTAAAAATTTTTTCATTTTTACTCCTTTTAATTATCTAAAAATTCTACATAAATTTTTGCGCCATCATCTGTATATCTGGCACTATAACGCACATTTTCTTCTGCAACGCCTCCTTTAAATAAAACTCCTTTTAATATCCCTCTTTCATACCTTTGAAGCATTTCTTTAGGCATTTGGGGATAAGTAATTGTTAGAGTTGCTTGACAATAAGTGATTTTTTTACTTTCATTTTCTTCTGTGATAAAATCACTAAATTGAGTATAAGCAAATTCATTAGCATATTCTTTCAAATCAAGTATAGGTTAAAATTGGCTTTTAAAACTCCTAGTGTATCAGTAGATAACATAGCTTCTATATCTCTTAAATTCATACCATTAAGATTTAAATACATTGCTTTTAAAGACTTTTCATCAAGTCCATATTCAACATAAACCCATTCATCCTCATCTAAAATTTCTTTTAAGATTTGTAAAACAACTTTATCATTACATTTTGGCTTAGTATCAAACCAAGATGCATAAGAAAAAGAGCTAAGACAAAGTAAAATAATCAAGATTTTTTTCATTAATTTTCCACACAAGCTTGAAAATTTTTTTCATCAAAGCTAAACTGAAGCATTCTTAGCGTTAGATCTTGTATTTTTTTAATATTTTCTTGTGTTTTTGGCAAAGAATCAGCCTCTATAAGCTCTTCTTTGAAGTGTTTGACTGTAATATTTGCAGCACAATTGCAAAAATTTTTTATTTTTGTATCAGTGCTTCCTTGCATACACTCATTTGCAAAGGCTTTTTTAAAATCTTGCAGTGTATTACCAAAAGCTATATTTACCAAAAATACACAAGAGATTAGCATTATGAAAAATTTTTTCATTTTATGCCCCTTCAATTACTTTATTTATCTTTTCAAAATTTTGTTTTCTTAGTTTTTTACCTACTAAAAACATATCTACAATCCACCAAATCCAATTGATAAAACCTAGTAAACCATATATTATTCCTAAAGCACTATATTCAAACATTAAGCTACCGCAAATTAAAGCTATAGCTGTAATTGCTAAACGCATAAAACCTAAAATTAAATCTCCTATCATAAAACGTCCCACTCCTAAACCACCAAATAAAAAAGTTCCTACCCAAAAAACTAAAGCAGGACTTTTTAGTTTAATCATTGGAAGTTGTGCAATCACTTGTTTTTGCCTATCTTCACTAAGACGTTCAAATTTATCCTTTAGCGTTATCGTAGATACACCATCTTTTGGTAGTTTATCTCCAATACTAAGTAATAAAGAATTAAAATCCAAGGTAACTCCTTAAAAAATGATTATTTCAATGAATATTTCAATGAAACGAAATGGAATTATTTCAAAATAATATTTAAATATTAAATGTTTATTTAAAAATTAGTTGAATATTTCAAGTGTTTTTGATAAAGAAAATTTTTTATAAAATCAAAAAATTTAAATACTTAAGGAAAAATTTTGTCTAAAAAAACCAAACGCGATATGGCTTATCATTTGGATATTGATGTTAGCACTTTATATAATTGGAGAAAATATAAGCCAAATTTATATCGTATTGTGATGCTTGGTTTTAAATTTGATGAACTTTTAGAACAAAATAAAAAAAATTATGAAGAGCTTTTGAAGATAGAGCAAAAGATAAATGAAGAGTTGTTAAAATATAAATGATTTAAGCGATTTATTTAAGTTTATTTAAGTAAAATTAGCTTATGAAAGAAAATAGATATCTTAAATATTTTATTTTATTATTAAGCCTAGATTTGTTAGCCCTTTTTTATGGAATTTCAACTCTAAGCATTAGTGGTGATGAGGCTAAGATTTATTTTGATACCAAAGGTTTGCTTTATTATATAACCCATTTTGGAACCTTTATCTTAGGGGTAAATGATTTTGGCTTACGTATGCCTTTTGTAATCATTCATATTTTAAGTTGTATTTTGTTGTATTTGCTTGCCAAAAAATACAATAAAACAGATAAAGATGTTTTCTTCTCTTTGTTTCTTTTTATTTTATTGCCTGGAAGTGTGGCTAGTGCTTTACTTGTAAATGAAGCTTCGTATGTGATATTTCTATCTTTGGCTATACTTTGCGCTTATGAATATGAGAAAAAAATTTTATTTTTTTTACTTTTATTTTTTTCTCTTTTTGTGGATAAATCTTTTATTGTTTTATTTTTGACTTTTTTCTTTTTTGGAATTTATAAACGTGATATTTTTCTTTTTTCTTTTTCTTTTTTTCTTTTTTTATCTTGTGTGTTTTTATATGGTTTTGATGTAGGCGGTAAGCCTAAAGGATACTTTTTAGACATTCTTGGAATTTTTTCTCTTTGTTTTTCGCCTTTAGTGTTTGTTTATTTTTTTTATGTTATTTATAGGTTGGCTTTTAAGAAAAATAAAAATTTACTTTGGTTTTTAATCTCTACAACTTTTATTTTTTGTTCTTTGCTTTCTTTAAGGCAAAAATTGTCCATAGAAGATTTTTTACCTTTTTGTGTAATTTGTACTCCTTTGCTTATAAAAGCATTAATGCAATCTTATCGTGTGAGATTGCCAGAATTTAGAAGTAAATATAAAATTCTTATTAGACTTAGTGTTTTATTTTTAATTGTATTTTATTTGCTTATTTTGGGTAATTA
This sequence comes from Campylobacter sp. TTU-622, assembly GCF_016598965.1. Classification (NCBI taxonomy): domain Bacteria; kingdom Pseudomonadati; phylum Campylobacterota; class Epsilonproteobacteria; order Campylobacterales; family Campylobacteraceae; genus Campylobacter; species Campylobacter sp. TTU-622. Next base: position 1,430 of record NZ_JAENKR010000014.1, on the reverse strand, counting down.
TATTTTGTATTTTTTTATAAAAGATCCAAAATTGCATTTTGCTCATAATTATCACATCGCAAAAGAATTGAGCGCGAAATTAAAAGAAGAAGGTATTAGTGCGATCCATACTACTTCACGTGCTTTGCAAAGAAGATTGCGTTTTTATGGCATCAAAGATAGTTCTAGCTTATATTTAAAAGATGGATTAAGGGATAAAAATTTAAAAACCATTGCTATAAAACTTGGGAAACACAAAATCAACTATCAATTAAGTTATGAAAAAAGCTTTTAGTTTATTAGAGCTTGTTTTGGTTATATTTATCATAGGAATTATTTTTAGTTTGATAAATTTTTACAAACCAAAAGATAGATTAATGGAAGCAGCTGTGCAAATTCTTAATGATATCGTTTATGTAAGAAATTTAGCAATGTTGCAAACTGATTTTAGAATTAAAGAATTTAGTGTAGCAAAAAGAGAGTGGTATAAAAGCAAATGGCAACTTTATTTTATAAAATCTTCTTCTGCAACGAATAATGAGCAAACTTATACTATTTTTTTAGATAAAAATGGAGATGGAAATGCAAATTTAGGTAAAACAGATATTAATCTTGATAGAGAAATTGCTGTAGATATTTTAAATCCTACAAAACTTATGAATTCAGGACAAAGCGGAGTTATTTCTAAATTGGATAAAAAAGCTAGTAAAAGATTTAATATAGAAGAACAATTTGGCATTTCTTCTGTAGAATTTAAAGGATCTTGTAGTGGAAGTACAAGAATAGTTTTTGATGAATTAGGCAGACTTTATTCTCCACTTAAAAACGCAAAAAATATCTATGATAAAACTCTTACTAAGAAGAATGAACCTTGTATTATAAGATTACAATCTAAATTTAATAAACAAATTTGTATAGTTATTGATCCTTTAACTGGCTATGCTTATATACCAAAATTTAAAAGTTTTAACAACCAACCCATCTCATTTAAAAACACTTCAAAGCTTTGTTCTAAAATTTAAACATAATTTATCAATGAAATTAAATTTTTAACACAGCTTTAATATTTATCATTAAATTGTTTTTTATTTAGTTTAGTTTTAATTTTAGTTTATTTAATTAATTAATTAAAAAGAATGTTGTATTTTTATAAATAAAATCTTTTATTATAAATTGGTAGTATTTTTTAATTTTTTTGCAATATTTTTTAATCTTTATAATAATTAAATTATTTATCATATTTATATCTTTTAATATTTTTATATATTTAAATATATTTTTTAAAATCTAATCTAACATTTAATAAAACAAATAACTAATCAAAGCAGACAATAATAACCTACCAAATAATCTTAAAAACAAACCTAACAATCTAAACTAGCTTAACCAAATAAATCAAACAAAGCAGACAACAACCAACTTAACTAAATAATCCAGCCAAACAAAAAGTA
>NZ_JAENKR010000149.1:0-1559 GCF_016598965.1 Campylobacter sp. TTU-622 | reverse complement strand
ATATCATAAGATTTCATTAGATGAAATTGTATTTTGTGGAACTCCAGATGAATATGAAAGATTAATTTTATAAAGTGACTTCTATTATATATAAATATAAGGATCCCCATGCAAAACCCAAATTCAGCTATAGAAAGAGTTAAAAATCATTTAGCTTATAAATTAGGTCAAGCTATGATTGATTTTAGTCGTAAAAAAAATAATAATAACTATGGGGGGGGGTATATATTATTATTTAAAAAACTTTATCAAATAAATAAGCAGCATAAAAGAGAACAAAAAATTTATCAACAAACCATACAAGTTTTTCCCCAACTTAAATATCCAAATTTAGAAAAATGCTCTGATTATGAACAAGCTTTAAAGTATAAATTTCATCTATCTTATATGTTGGGTGAAGTTCTTATAAAAACTTTCCAAAATTTACACAAGGGAAGCATGTTTAAGCTAATTAAAAATATTAAAAAAGCTAATAAAGAATTTAAAATATTTAAAAAAATGCTTGAACAATTTAAAATATATGATATAAAAGTTTACAAAGACTTTATAAATAATAAATCTTTATTTTTAGAAAGAAATTTAAGAATAGAAAATATATTAAAAATTCATCAAAATTATAAACCCATACTTGATAATATTTTCCACAACTTTAATTATTTTATACAAAATTTTGATCTTATAGAAGAATGGTTATTGTCGGATGATTTTAATGAAAGATATAAAAAAGAAAATCACCCTTATCCTTCTTTACTCGATCCTAAAAAGCTTAATGATGAAAAAGAAAAAATCAATTACAAAAACATACCAGCTGAACTTGCTTGGGAAATGAATTTACCTTTGCCAGATAATTATGAGTTTGTGTTTTTATTAATTCATGGTGCTGGAACTACTGCTATGACAAGATATTTAAGATTGTGCAATGTTAAGTTAAATAGACATTGGGGAAATCCATTATTTCAATACTTAGATTCTTATCGTATGCTTGTTTCTAATTTAAAAACTTATAATGCAATCATTCTTGCAGGATGTTTAAATAAACACGATTTTAATTTTGGAATTAAATTTTATAATTTAATTCAAAAAAAAATTCCCGCAATTTGCGTTGTAAGGGATCCTATATCAATTTTGAGACCTATTGTAAATCATTATGGAAATTTAAAACATCCTAGAGATAAAATTTGCAATCGTATAAATATAGATAGTTTTCCTATGGATGAAATTTTTAACATTCAAGTTCCTTATGCTTATCCGGATGAAAACGGTAATCCAACCTTAAATACTGTTAAAGAATACGCAGATGATAAATATGGAAATTTTTATATTTTAAATATTAAAATTAAAGAGTTAAAAAATATAATTAAGAAAATATATTATTTAGATATGATTGATATTTTACCTGAAAATTCTTTTAAAACGTTATCTTGGTTATCCAAAATACTTCATTTTGATCCACCACAATTCTCTAATTTGTTTAATTCAAAGTTAAATTCATCTGATAATCATGTTGATTATTTGTTTTTTCCAAAAACATTTTATATAGAATATAAAGAAAATAAAAT
>NZ_JAENKR010000148.1:0-1569 GCF_016598965.1 Campylobacter sp. TTU-622 | reverse complement strand
ATTCCATTTTGACATAAAATGGAATAAATATTGCTTGTATTATTTTATATTTAGATTGAAGGCAGAAAAATCTAAATAAAGGATTTAATATGAGCATCTTTAGTATAAATGATAACTCAAACTATGGTTCTATACTTTCACAAGCAAAAGCTAATAAAGAAAATAAAGAAAATTCAAAAATAAATTTTGCAAATGTTTTTTTAAAACAAAATGCAAGTAAATTAAATGAAATTCAAAGTAAGAATACTCAAACTTTAATAAGAGGTGAAGTATTAAATTCTACTAATACATTAAATAATAATAGTTTAAATTCTACTAATATATCAAGTAGTAGCAATATTACAAATTCTTTAAATTATAATATATCAAGTGAATTTAAAAACTCTATTTATACTCTAAAATATAAACAAGCTGATCCTTTAGCTAATGTAAGTAATCCTATATCTTTAGCTTATGGCTATAGTGTAGATAAAGATGGTTATATGGGAAGTGATTTTAATAAAGCTGCAGGATTACCAGATGATTTTAAGATACATAAATCTACTTTGGATGAGATAGAGAGATTTAATCAAAATGGTATGGCTGATGAAACTAGTGGAAACTATTATAATAGTTTTGATATGGCTTCTATTGTTAAATCCTATTATAATAGCTTTAATCAAGTAATAAGTGTATTTCCAAATGATAAAACAAGTTTTAGCGAAGCAGATTTAGAACAATTGCCTAAAGGATTAAATTATATTAATAATGAAGACAATGAAAAAATTGTAAAAAATATATTCAATGCAGAACAATTTCACGAAGCACAAGCAATTAAATATTCTACTATGGGTTTGGATATGAACCTTATGAAACTTGACTTTTCTCCACAAAGTATGGAGCAAGGTTATTCAATTGAAGGTGACTTTAATCCTGATATGTCAGTTTATCCAAAAAATGAAGATGGAAGCTATTCTAAAGAAGCTTTGTTTATGAGTTTTTTAAAATCCTATCCGCCTTTTCCATCTTCAAATCAAGTTGTTTTAAGTCCTGAAGCAAAAGTTTTAGAAGCACAACGTAAGCTAGAAATGAAAGCAAATCCTTCTTTTGATGTTTCACTAGATGATATTATGACAGGCAAAGTGGATTTTGCAAGTTTATTAAAAGGTTATGCACAAGATGGTTGGCTTGATGCAGGTATATATGCAATGGAAAAAGGAGTTAAATGGCAAAATATATACGTAGGCAGTGGAATTTCTTTTGATAGAGAATTTCATCAAGCAAAAGCTAATGGTTGGAAAGCAAGTAATGAAAGTATAAATTCTTTTGTAAATAATATAATGGATAGATTAGATAAGCTAATGAGTCAGACTAGGGTTTAAATTAAATTTTTACAAATTGTAAAAATAATTAGTCTTTTGAGACTGACTGTATGGTTATTTTTTAAAAATAAATTTATATTATTAGAATACAATTTATCTAAACAATCTATAAGCTTTTTATGACCTAAATGAATTCCATCAAAACTTCCTATAGCTAAACTTTTAACCTTGTCTTTTACTATAGTGGTAAAAATATTCAACATTGCCC
>NZ_JAENKR010000147.1:0-1584 GCF_016598965.1 Campylobacter sp. TTU-622 | reverse complement strand
GTATAAAAGAAGCTTTAAATATAGTTGGCAAAGAAAGAGTAAGACTTGGTATTGTAGTAGATCAAAAAGATAAATTTTTGGGAGTTATTAGCGATTCTGATATTAGAAAAGCTTTGATTAATGGAAAAATGATTTATGATTGTATAGAAGATATTTATACTAAAAATCCTATCATAATAAAAGAAAATACAAGTAAAGCTGAACTTTTAGAACTTTCTTCAAAAACAGATATTTATGATTTTCCTGTTATCAATGAAAAAGATGAAATAATTTCCATAAGATCTATTTCTTCACTTTTAGCCAAAACTAAACTTCCAAACTATGTGATTTTAATGGCTGGAGGACTTGGAACAAGACTTAAAGAGCTTACAAAGCACACCCCAAAGCCTATGTTAAAAGTGGGAAAAAAACCTATTTTAGAGAGCATTGTTTCAAGACTTTCTTTGCAAAACTTTGAAAATTTTATTTTTTGTGTAAATTATAAAAAACAAATTATAGAAAATTATTTTAAAGATGGCACAGATTTTGGGGTTAAAATTTCCTATATTAAAGAAAAGAAAAAATTAGGGACAGCAGGGGCTTTAAGTTTGATTGAAGAGCCTTTAAAAGAAAGTTTTATTGTAATGAATGCAGATATTTTAACCGAACTTGATTTTTTAGAATTTTTAAAAGCCCATAAAAAAAGTAAGGCTTTAATGAGTGTATGTGTGAGAGAATTTGAACAAAGCATACCTTATGGAGTTATAAAAGAACAAAATGGTTTTATAAAAAATATACAAGAAAAACCAACTATGAAATTTTTAGTTAGTGCTGGAATTTATGCGCTAAAACCTGAAGTTTTAAATTTTTTAAATAAAAATGAGTATTTAGATATGCCTGATTTGATAAAAATCTTAATGCAAAAAAATGAAAAAATCAATACTTTTTTATTGCGTGATTATTGGATTGACATAGGTAGAATTGAAGAATTTGCAAGAGCAAATGAGGATTTTAGGTGAAAGCTTTAATTATAGGCTTTGGGAGTATTGGAAAAAAACATTTTTTAGCCCTTAAAAATTTAGGTTTTGATATTTCTTTGCTTTCTTTTAGTGCTTGTAAAAAAGATGTTAAAGAGACAAAACTTTATAATTCTTGGGACGAGCTTTCTTTAATGGAATTTGATCTTTTTATTATTGCTAATATCACAACTTTACATTTAGAGACTTTAAAAAAAATTGATACTTTTGTTAAAGATAAGATTATATTAGTTGAAAAACCTTTATTTGAAAAATTTATTCCTTTTCAAAGTAATAAAAATAAAATTTTCATTGCTTATCTTTTAAGATTTAATCCCTTAATTAAAGCTTTAAAAGAAATTTTGCAAGTTGAAAAACCTTATTTTGTAGAATTGAGTTGTCATTCTTATTTGCCTAATTGGCGTGATATAGATTATAGGGAAAACTATAGTGCAAAAAAAGAACTAGGAGGTGGAGTTTTACTTGATCTTTCTCACGAAATCGATTTGGCTTTTTTTCTTTTTGGAAAATTAAAACTTTTATATAGCGAGAATTTAAAGCTTTCAGAACTTGAGATTGATAGTGATGA
>NZ_JAENKR010000146.1:0-1597 GCF_016598965.1 Campylobacter sp. TTU-622 | reverse complement strand
ATTTAAGTCTTCTAAAATTACCATTATTAAATAAAAACCTTGCTACAAATTCACTATCTTCCCTACCCCAACCAATAAATTTTTCATTAAAACCACCAATAGCTTGCCAATCACTTTTATAAAAACTCATATTACAACCTCTTATTCCTTTTATTATTTCTCTTTTTTTAAATACATTTTTATCTATTTTGGAAAATTTATAAATTAAATTGGTTAAAAAATTATTTTTTTTATTTTTAAAGCCTTTTTTATTAAAAGCTATTTTAAAATCATTTTTCTCTAAAATATCTTTAGTTTCATCTTCATTTAAAATAGTTCTAGAACCTTGCAAAAATAAACCTTTTTGTGAAAATTTTAAATGATCTTTGATAAAATCTTTTTCTAAAATCATATCACCATCTATAATAATAATATATTCACTCTGAGCTTTCTTAATAGCTTCATTACGATTTTTACTAAGCCTATAACCTTTATCTTCCTGCCAAGAATGTTTTAAAAAACAAGGAAAATTTTTTTGGTATTTCTCAATTAAATTTTTTGTATCCTCTTTAGATCCATCATCTGCAATAATCACCTCATTGGGCATTAAACTTAAATTTTTAACACTATCAAGCACAAGAGAAAGACGCTTTGGTTCGTTATAGGTAGTAATAATTAAAGCACAAGTTCTAGGCTTTTCTTTTAAAAACTCATAAAGTTTCATATACTTAAAAAAAGCTCCTAAAGCATTGCAAATGCTAATTATAAAACCTTTATATCCATATAAAAAACCTTTTTTTAAAAAATAATTCCTAAAAAAAGTCCAAAATCCTTTTAAGCTTGCTAAAAATACACCACTTTGTTTATGTAAATTTTGTTTTGCCCAAAGTGAAGAATATCTTTGCATTTTATCAATTAAATGTGAAATATCATTAAAAGCATAGTGTTTAAGTCCATTTTTAAGATAAATTTTTTGAGTTTTTGATGGCAATATTAGGCTTTCATGAACTAAATTATCATTAAATTTAGTAAAATTTTTATTAAAAATACGCAAAACATAATCAGGCCACCATCCACAAGCCTTAATCCATTCTCCTTTATAAAGATTTTTACGCACTAAAGCTAAAATATCTTGCTCTTTTAAATCAAGTTTTTTTAACTCTTCAATGCACTCTTTTTCTAAAACTTCATCTGCATCAATACTTAATATCCAATCATTTTTAGCATAAGAAAGTGCTAAATTTTTTAAAGGTCCAAAACCGATAAATTCGCTTTGTTTAATATGCAAAGCAGGAAATTTTTCCTTAAATTCATAAGCAATTTTTAAAGTATTATCCGAGCTTTGATTATCAACCAAAATAATCTCATCAAAGCAAAGTAAAGAATTTAAACACTCTTTTAAAGTAAGTTCAGCATTTTTAACTATCATAATCACGCTTATTTTAGAAAAATCCATTTTATTCCTTTTAAATAAAAGATTAATTTTAATATTTTTTAATCATAAATAAAATTAAATTATTTATTTTTTTATTTAAAAAATTCATTTTTTTTTTTTGATAAAATAGATATTTCAAATTTATAAAAAGTCTTTAAAACTTAAATTTTGACAAATAAAATC
>NZ_JAENKR010000145.1:0-1711 GCF_016598965.1 Campylobacter sp. TTU-622 | reverse complement strand
AAGCTAAATCATTAATTTTTTGGGGTATTGATGATAAAGATACCCCATTAAAGAGTGGAGAACTTATTCATTCTTTTATAAAAAATAGCGAATTTTATCCTTTAAATGGAGATCATTTTTTCTTTTTAAAACACGCTGATTTTATTGCTCAAAAAATACAAGGAATTAAAAATGCTTAATATAATTTATTATCTTAATACTTTAATTTTTAATTTTTGTGTTGCTTTTTATCTTATTAGTGCTTTACAGTGGTATTCTTATAAAATCAAACGTATTATATTTCACTATCATAAACCTTTATGGCATTTATATTTTTTATTTTTACCCTATTTTTTATTTTTAGCTTTTCCATTTTATTCTTTGTTTTATTTTCTAATTCATATTGTTATTTTATACTTTTGGAATAAAAAAATTGACAAAAAACTTGTTTTTACTCAAAAAGTTAAAATATTTTTTATGTTTGTATTTATTTTTAATACTTTATTTGCTTTATTATCTTTTCATATATCTTTTTTATTTAATCTTTTTAGCCTACCTTGCTCTTTAATTTGTTTAAAAATCTATGATTTTTTTGGAGCAAAATATTTTTATTCTCAGGCAAAGAAAAAAATTCTAAATAACAAAAATCTTACTATTATACTTATTACAGCAAGTTTTGGTAAAACAAGTATTAAAAATTTTCTTTATACTCTTTTAAAGGACGATTTCAAAGTTTATAAAACCCCAAAAAGCGTTAATACGCTTATGGGTATAATACGCGATATTAACGAAAATCTTAATGAAACATTTGATATTTATATAGCAGAAGCAGGAGCTAGAAATCAAGGAGATATAAAAGAAATTACTGAACTTTTAGAGCCTCAAATTTGCATTATAGGAGAGATTGGAAATGCTCATTTGGAGTATTTTAAAAATTTAGAAAATACAAGAAAGACAAAATTAGAAGCTCTAAGCTCCAAAAGGCTTAAAAAAGCATTTTTACATACAAGTACTAAAGAAAATGAAAATAATATTATAAGTCTTTATGATAAAAAAATCTCAAAAATTGATGCCTCTTTAGAAGGGATAAAATTTGATCTTTTCTTAAACAATGAAAATCATTCTTTTAAAAGCATTATTTTAGGCTCATTTAATGCTCAAAATCTTTGTGCTTGCATACTTTGTGCTAATTTCTTAGGTCTTAATTTAGAAAAAATTAAAACACAAGTTCTTAAAATTAAATCCGTTAAACATCGCTTAGAAATACTTTCAAAAAAACCTAAATTTATCATAGATGATGGTTTTAATGGAAATTTTAAAGGAATGAGTGAAAGTTATAAACTTTGTAAAACATATAAAGGGCGTAAAATTTTAATAACACCTGGTATTGTTGAAGTAAATAAAGAAGAAAATATTAAACTTGCAAAAATTATTAATGAATGTTTTGATTTGGTTATAATTAGTGCTAAAATAAATCAAGAGATTTTTAAAGAAACTCTTACAATTTCAAGTCTTTTTTTAAAAGAAAAATCAGAACTTATCAGTATTTTAACCAAAGAAACAAAAGATGGAGATTTAATACTTTTTTCCAATGATGCACCAAGTTATTTATAAGGAGTAGATATGGAAATTTTTTATAAAAATATCAATGCATTAAGTAATATTGTTTTAAAAGAAAAGCTTCTTAAACTTAAAGAAAATACTCGTTTTGAAAATGAGTTTTATATTTTAC
>NZ_JAENKR010000144.1:0-1778 GCF_016598965.1 Campylobacter sp. TTU-622 | reverse complement strand
AAATTATGATATGCCTTTACTTGTTTTAAGAGCATTAAAATATAATATCAAGGCTAATGCTTATTTAGATACCATTACAGATAAATGGAATAATTACAAAACGCGTTTTTCTGAAAATAAACATTGCGATTTGTTTGAATCTTTTGGATCTTATCGTGGTTTAAAACTTGATCTTATTTGTGCTATGGCGAATTTACCTGGAAAATATGAAATTCACGGCAATGAAGTTCTTGATTTATTTTATGAAAACAAATTAGAAAAAATTCATGAATATTGCGAAAGCGATACTTTAAATACTTTTATGTTATTTTTAAAATACGAATTTATTAAAGGTAATATCAATGAAAATGATTTTATTGACTCTTTAAATACAATGAAAGAATTTCTTATACAAAAAAAACAAGATCGTTCTTATGTTGATATTTTTATTAAAGCAAGTGAAGATGAAATTTCTAAAATAAAACTTAGCATTTAATCAAATATACTAGAATATTATTTTAAGTAAAAAAAGGAATAAATGATGAAAATTTTAATTACTGGTGGAGCAGGTTATATCGGATCGCACACTTTAAGACAATTTTTAAATACAAATTATGAAATTTGTGTGTTAGATAATTTATCTAAAGGAAGTGAAATTGCAATTAAAGATTTAAAAAGTATTAGAGACTTTAAATTTTTTAAACAAGATTTGAGTGATTTTAAGGCTATTAAAGAACTTTTTAAACAAGAAAAATTTGATGCAGTAGTTCATTTTGCTGCGAGCATTGAAGTATTTGAAAGTATGCAAAATCCTTTGAAATATTATTTAAATAATACGGCTAATACAAGCAATCTTATACAGACTTGTTTAGAAAATAATGTTAAAAATTTTATTTTTTCTTCTACTGCAGCAACTTATGGAGAGCCTCAAACTTCTGTAGTAAGCGAAAAAAGCCCTTTAAATCCTATCAATCCCTATGGAAGAAGTAAGCTTATGAGCGAAGAGGTTTTAAAAGATGCTAATATGGCTGATCCTTCTTTTAAATATTGTATTTTAAGATATTTTAATGTTGCGGGTGCTTGTATGGATTTTAAATTAGGACAGCGTTATCCAAAAGCAACTTTACTTATAAAAGTAGCAGCAGAATGTGCGGCCAATAAACGTGATAAAATATATATTTTTGGAGATAATTATAACACCAAAGATGGAACTTGTATAAGAGATTATATTCATGTAGATGATATTTCAAGTGCTCATTTATCGGCTTTAGAATACTTGCAAAATAATGAAAGTAATATTTTTAATGTAGGTTATGGTCACGGTTTTAGCGTAAAAGAAGTGATTCAAACTATGAAAAAAGTAAGCGGTGTAGATTTTAAAGTAGAACTTGCCCCACCTCGTGCAGGAGATCCTAGTGTTTTAATTTCAAATGCAGATAAAATTCGTTCTTTAACATCTTGGAAACCAAGATTTGATAACTTAGAAATAATTTGCAAAAGTGCTTTTGATTGGGAAAAACAGTGTTAAAAAAACTTTTTTTTATTTTAAATAAAAAAGATAAGAATTTTTTATTTTCTTTGTTAGTTTTTTCTATTTTTATTTCATTTATGGAAACTTTTGCTATATCTTTAATAATGCCTTTTGTTACTTTAGCTAGTGATTTTTCTTATTTTGATAAAAATGAATATCTAATTATTATTAAAGAGTACTTAGCTTTGCCTACTTATAAAATCATTGTTTATTTTGGATTAATTTTAGTTTGTTTTTATATAATACGTGCTTTATTAAATTCTTATTA
>NZ_JAENKR010000143.1:0-1794 GCF_016598965.1 Campylobacter sp. TTU-622 | reverse complement strand
TTTATTTAAAAAAGAAATATTAACGGGGGGGGGGGATTGAAAAAAACCATTCTTCTTCAAAAAAACTAGTTCTTTCTTTAGTTACAATTTCTTTTTTAAGTTCTTATTCTTATGCAGATAATTCTAATGTAGAAGCTTATAGTGAAGTTAATTCAAAAAGTAGATCAGCAAGTGTTTATCAAAATACTAATACTACTATAAATCAATCTTTAAGTAATACTCATACCATAAGTGGCACTGGCAATACTCTTGTTATAGAAAGTGGTGGAACTATACAAGTAAACTCTGGTCCAGCTTTAAATTTCCAAGGAAACTCTTCAACTTCTACTTTTAAAAATGAAGGATTCTTATCAAGCAAAAGTGATGCAGCAGCCATAAAAATAGGAGAATCAAATAATTCAAGTGGTGCTACCATAGAAAGCTTTGAAAATAGTGGCACTATAGGAAATAATAATTCTAAATTTGGTATTAAAATTTGGAAAGATTCTACTATTAATAATTTTAATAATAGCGGGACTATTCAAAGTAGCAATAATGCAATTGATATTGAAAATAGTGTCAATATAAATACTTTTACCAATGAAAGTAGCGGAAGTATTATTGCTTCTAGTTCTAGTGCTAGTGCTATAAATTTTGCACAAGGAAATTCTATTTCTACTTTTTTAAATAAAGGAACACTTATAGGTGGAAGCAGTAAAGCTAGTGTTAATTTAGGAACTAACAATCAAAATGGTGTTACCATAGATACCTTCACTAATGAAGGCATTATAGGAAATGGTGTTTCTAAATTTGGTATCACAGTTTGGGGAAACAGCGATAATAAATCTACAATCAATAATTTTAGTAATAGTGGAACTATAAGTTCAAACGCTGGTGAAGCTATTTATCTTGGTAATACTGAGATTAAAACTTTTATCAATAGTGGAACTATTAGTAGTAACAGCGGAAAAGGTGTAAATGTATCAAGTGGTTCAACTATAGATAATTTTAATAATAGCGGAGCTATAAATTCAAAAAATGAAGGCGCTTATCTCGGTAGTGCTTATATTAAAACTTTTAACAATAGTGGAACTATAAGCAGTAATACTAACTATGGAGTAAGTATAGTTAGTGGAACAACAATAGATAATTTCACAAACACTGGAACTATAAAAAGCACAGGAACTAGGGAACCTACTACAACTGTAGATATGTCAGCTGGTGTATATTTAAGGGGTGTAATAAAAACTTTTACTAATGATGGTTTAGTCTCTGGTGTTTTAGGTGTTGCTATGCTTAATGCTTCTATGGGAACTCTTATTAATAAAGGTACTATAGAATCAACTGGCAATAGCACTATCTCAGCAGCTATTAGTCTTATGACAGTTTATAATAAACCTTCCACTATTGATAATTTAACCAATGAAGGTCTTATTAAATCAAAATCTCATGGTATTTTAGCAGAAGCTGGAAATTATATTAATACTATAATTAATAAAGGCACTATAGAAGCTGATTTAAATGGTATAGGTTTTTTTGATGTTGGTGGTGTTAGTGGTAGCACTATGAAACTAGGAAGAATTATCCTAGAAAATGGTAGTAGCATTAAAGCTGGAAATAATGGTATTAATATAGACAATGAAACTTCTAAAGCTATAGAAGCTGATGGTATTGAAGTTAAAGAAGGCGCTAGTATAAGTGGTGGTAATTCTGGTATTTATATAGGAGGTGGAAAAGAGATTGATACTCAAATCACTATTTCAGGATCAGTTACAGGTGGAACTGCTGGTATAGTTAATGAAGGTGTTATAGGTA
>NZ_JAENKR010000142.1:0-1849 GCF_016598965.1 Campylobacter sp. TTU-622 | reverse complement strand
TTATGCGAGTTCTCGTTATATTACTTTCTTAGACCCTGATGATACTTTGGCTTTAAATGCTTGTGAGTTAGCTTTAAAAGAGATTAAAGAAGCCAATTTATTAAGATTTGGCTTTGCTAAAATTGATGAAATGGGGGGGGGTATAGAAGAAAATCTGCCAGATTATAAAAATTATGAAGAATTAAAAAATATTATAGAACAATCCTCTTATAAATACTTATGGAATATTTGGGGAATTTTATTTAAAAAAGATTTTTATCTTCATACTATAAAACATCTATCTTCTTATAAAATAAATATGGCAGAAGATCTTTTAGCTTTTGCATTTCTTATTAACCCTAGTATAAAAACTGCTAATTTTATAGGATATTTTTATAGGATTAACGAAAATTCTTTAACTTTAAAAAAAACTAAAGAACAACTACAAAAAAATTTAAAAGATTATAAAGAAATTACAAACATAATTGAAAATTCAAATTTAGAACAATTTATCATTAAAGAATTTAGCTTTTATCTTTATAAAGAAATTATTAAATTATCTTATGATTTAAACGAAATTTCATATTTAAAATATAAATTACTTAAAAAGAAAATTAAATTTTATAATTTTTTTAAAAAACTAAAGCACAAGTTAAGATAAGTTTTCTTGCCATTTTTTAAAAACAGCCTCTTTAGAAAATTTAAGTTTTATAAGCTCTTTTGCTTTTTCTCCCATATTTTTACGCAAATTTGAATCATCCATTAAAAGTCTCAACTTTAAAGCAAATTTTTCTAAATCTCCATCTTTAACCAAAAATCCACTTTTTTCATCTTCTATAATATCACTAGGACCAGAATTTATATCAAAAGCAATACAAGGTAAAGCAAAAGAACTAGCTTCAAGCAAACTCATAGGTAAACCTTCAAAATAACTTGCCATTACATAAATACTTGCACTTAAATATTCCTTTTCAATTTCTTTGACAAAAGGCTTTATCATTACATTTTCAATTTTTTCTTTTTTTATTTTATCCAAAAGTCCTTCTCTGGCTTCACCCTCTCCTACTATATAAAGTTTCCATTCTTTATATTTATCATTTTTTTGACAAAACTTCCATATATCTAAAAGTCTAAAAAAGCCTTTTTGATCTTCATTGGTCATTCTACCTATAGAAAGTATAGTTTTTTGTTCTAAATTTGCATTTTCTTTAGGTAAAGATGATAAAAAATTTGGTATCACTCTTATATCTTTATAGTATTTTTGATAAATATTAAGCTCTTTAAAAGAAAGAATAATCAAAGTATCAAAAAATTGATCTCTTTTTAAACGTTTAAAACGAAGGTGAACTATCTTTAAATAACGTGTATTTTTATTTTTAAAAAAAGGAAATTGTGTGCAATTATTATAAATAATATAATCTTTATCTTTATACTTATTTTTAATAACAAAACTTTCATAATATTTATAAACAAATTTATAAAATCCCTTTTTAATTTCATCGTGACCTTTTTGATGAAAAAAACTAATTTTTATATTGGGATTGATAAAAAAATAAGGTTTTTCATTCTCCTTATAAAAACTTAAAATTTCAATATCCAAACCCTTATCATAAAAAAGATTAGCTAAATTGCTTACAACTCTTTCAGCTCCTCCCTTTAAGGTGATATCTCCAATAATAAGTAAAATTTTCATTCATCTCCAATCTATTTTTTTATTTTTTATAGTATCTAAATAAATCTGATGATTGATTTCAAGCATATTTTTAGCATTTTCTTTATGATAAAGATGATAAGCTAAGGCATTAAATTTAAGTCTTCTAAAATTACCATTATTAAATAAAAACCTTGCTACAAATTCACTATCTTCCCT
>NZ_JAENKR010000141.1:0-1916 GCF_016598965.1 Campylobacter sp. TTU-622 | reverse complement strand
GAATTAATAATGATATTTTAAAAAAATATAAAATTAAACTAGATGATGAACTTTCCCATATTAAACAACATCATCCAAATATAGTTGCTTCTTGGAAATATTATCAAGAATTTGAAAAAATGTGTAAAGAACTAGATGAATGATGTTAAGAAATATAATTTAGAAAAGAAAGTGGCATAAAATAATGATTAATATTAAAATAAAGATAAAAGATTATAATTGTTTAAAAAAGAAATTTTAAAAAACAAAGTTCTGAAATAAATAAGATTATATTTTTTAGTTTATAAAATTTTTATATAAAATAAAGTTTTGATGATAGTAATAAATTGCAATTACTTTACTTAAAAAGAACTTTAATGTTTATATAAAGAAGGATAATAAAAGTGATAATAATATCTCATAGGGGATTTTGGAAAAATATAGAAGAAAAAAATTCCATCTAGGCTTTTGAAAGAAGTTTTATTAATTCATATGGTCTTGAAACAGATTTAAGAGACGATGGTATGGGGGGGGGTATAGTCATATCTCATGATATGGCTAATAAAGATTGTTTAAAATTAGAGGATTTTTTTAAACTTTATAAAAAATATAATGTAAATTTACCCTTAGCTTTAAATATAAAAGCCGATGGTCTTCAAACTTCACTTAAACAGCTTATTCAAAAATATGAAATTTCTAATTATTTTGTATTTGATATGTCAGTTCCTGATGCTTTGATTTATATTAATTTAAATTTTAATGTTTTTACTAGACAAAGCGAATATGAAAAAGAACCTAGTTTTTATGAAAAAGCTTATGGAATTTGGATGGATGAATTTTATTTACATTGGATAGATAAAAATACTATAAAAGAACATATTGACAATAACAAACTAGTTTGTATAGTTTCTCCAGAACTTCATAGAAGGGATTATAAAAAAGAATGGCAAGAATATAAACAAATAGAGAAAGAACTGCAAATACAAGATAAATTAATGATTTGTACTGATTATCCTGATAAGGCAAGAAAGTTTTTTAATGATTAAAATAAAAGCTATTATTTTCGATATGGACGGAGTTTTAATTGAAGCTAAAGATTGGCATTATAAAGCTTTAAATAAGGCTTTAAAGCTTTTTGGTATGGAAATTAGCAGATATGAACATTTAACAACTTTTGATGGTTTACCAACTAAAGATAAATTAAAAATACTCTCGTTAGATAAAGGTTTGCCTTTATCTTTGCATAATTTTATAAATGAACTAAAACAACAATATACTATGGAAATCGTTCATAGTTTATGTAAGCCTAGATTTTATCATGAATATGCCCTATCGAGATTGAAAAATGAGGGTTATAAAATGGCTGTTTGTTCTAATTCTATACGCAATAGTATTGAAGTGATGATGAAAAAATCAGCTCTTGAAAATTATTTAGATTTTTATATTTCCAATGAAGATGTAAAAAAAGGAAAGCCTGATCCAGAAATGTATATTAAGGCTATAGAGAAATTAGGATTAAAAGCTAGAGAATGTATGATTGTAGAAGATAATGAAAACGGTATAAAGGCAGCTAAGGCAAGTGGGGCTAATGTGATGATTGTAAATGAGGTTGATGAAGTAAATTATGAAAATATTAAAAATCATATTTTTAAATTTGAAAAGGAATTAAAATGTTAAACATAGTGGTTCCTATTGCAGGCAAAAGTTATTTTTTTGATAATGAAAAAGATGGTTTTCCAAAGCCATTTATTGAAATTTGTGGAAAAACTATGTTAGAACATTTTATTAAGAATTATGAAAATGTCAAGAATAAGCGCTTTATTTTTATATTAAGAGAAGAGGATGTAAAGTGTTATCATTTAGATGTTGCAATTAATGTTTTAACTAACAATCAAAGCAAAATTATTATTCTTAAAAATGAAACTAGTGGTGTAGCT
>NZ_JAENKR010000140.1:0-2018 GCF_016598965.1 Campylobacter sp. TTU-622 | reverse complement strand
TATTAAGATTATGAATCTCTTTAAGTGTATCAAAAATTTGCAAAGCATATTGTGGCGTTTTATTTTTTATATTATTTGTTAAAAATCTATCTTGTAAAGATTTTAAACTAGGATTAAAATTATTTGGAAAATATTTTAGTGGTCTTAATAAATCTTGCAAATATATTCCCTCTCTAATTCCAACACCACTTGTTATAATTTGTTTTGCTTTGATTTTTTGAGTGATTTTTAAGAAAATTAGAGCACCTTCTTTAATAGTATCAAAACGATCTTTTTTTATTCCAAAATCGATAAGAGAATTAGCATTGGTGTTTAAAATTTTACAAATATAGTCTTTTTCATCTTCAAAATTGTATCTAAAATCGTGTAAATTTTTTAAAGGATATGAGTTTTTTTGCATAATAGAACTTGAAATTGCCCTTAGACTTCCTCCAATGGCTATAAGATTATCGTTGCAAAATGTTTCTGGTATCAGTCTTAAAGTAGATTCTAAAAATTCATCTAATTTTTTTGAATCTGAATTAAAAAGCTCTTTTAGTCTAACTGTTCCTATATCAAGCGAAATACAATCAATAATTTTTCTATTTTTAATCAAACAAAGCTCGCTTGATCCCCCTCCTATATCTAAAGTTGTACCATCTTTAAAGTTGCTTAACAAATTTAAAGCAGCTAACCCTCCTAAATAAGATTCATTCTTTCCATCAATACAGCGAATATTTAACTGAAGTTTATTTTTTATTCTTTTTATAAATTCTTTTGAATTAGGAGCATCTCTTAGAGCTGAAGTACCAACTATAAAAATTTTTTTACATTTATTTTTTAAAGCACATTGCTTGAAGAAACTTAAAGTCTCTTCAGCTCTTTGCATAGCTTCTTTTTGTAAAAATTTTTTATTGTTATAAGAATTTTCTCCTAAACGAACTTTTCTTTTAAATTCGTGAGTAGTGTAAAACCCATATCGTGAAGTTTTTTCAAAAATCACCATTCTAATTGAATTAGAACCTAGATCAACAACAGCAGTTCTTTTAGCCATTAATATTCTCTACGTTTGTTTTTAAGACGTAATTCCTCTATACTTTCAACATTGTCTGGATCTGGAATGATGCATTCATAAGGACAAGCAACAATACAAGCTGGTTCTGAAAAATCATTTACACATTCTGAACAAAGATCAGGATCTATAACATAGATAGGACTATTTTCATATATAGCGTTATCAGGACATTCTTCTCTACAAGCATCACAACAAACACAATCTTTAGTTATTAAAAGAGACATTGGATTGTAACCTTTCAGATATATTTTTTGTTTTATACAATAATAAAACTTAAATATAATATAAAATTTTAAGTAATAAAATTAAGAAATTTTTTGCTTTTATGCAAAAAATTAAGATTTTTTAGGAAAGCAAAAACGATATCCTCTGCGACGTACTGTTTCAATAGTAGAAATATTTAAAGGTTTATCCATTTTTTGACGAATTTGATTGATTGCGACTTCTATTACATTTGGTGTAACAAGTTCAGGTTCTTCCCAGATGGCATCAAGCAATTGTTCTTTAGAAACAATTTGATCTGAATGTCTTGCTAGATGAGTTAAAACTTCGAAAGGTTTTCCTTTGAGCTCTATATCTTGTCCTCTATATGTTATTTTTTCTTCATCAGGATCTATAGTTAAATCTTCTATTTTTATAACATTAGTTCCACCAAGCCTTAATCTTGCTTCAATTCTTGCCATTAATATATCAAAATCTATATTTTTCTTAACAAAATCATCTGCACCTGCTTTTAAAACTTTGATTTCAGTTTCTTTGTCTGTTTTTGAAGACATAATAATAATTGAAGTTCTTGGAGATTTTTGTTTGATAATATTGATAAGATCAGATCCATCTCCATCTGGTAGATTCCAGCTTGCTAGAACTAGATCATAATGTCTAATGCCAATGAAATATTCTCCATCTTTAAAATTTTCAGAAGAGTCAGTTTGATAACCAAAACTATTAAGATTATCTATAATAC
>NZ_JAENKR010000013.1:0-23414 GCF_016598965.1 Campylobacter sp. TTU-622 | reverse complement strand
CTTGATATGGAAATTCCGTTTTTTAAAACTAAAAATAATAACATCACTAATATAGAAATTGTCAATAAAAAATATAGTATTTTTTTCTTCATACGTTACTTCTTTCTATTTATTATTTTTGGAATTTTTTACTACTTGCTTTTTCCACTTAAAAGTAATTCTGTAGTTTATATCCCCAAAGGCTCAGTGGGACAAATTATATCATATTTAAATCAGAATAATTATCAAATGAGTATAATTGATAAATATATTTTATCTTTTTTAGGTCATCCTCAATCTGGATGGATTAATATAGGAAACAAAGAATTAAATCGTGCTGAATTTTTATATAAACTCACCGTATCTAAAGCTGCTCTTGAAACTATCACTTTAATACCAGGTGAAACAACAATTGTTTTTTTAGATCAAGTTGCTAAACAATTAGATCTTAACAAAACTATACTTTTAAAAGAATTTGAAAAACAAGCCTCTTATAAAGAAGGAGTTTTAATACCAGAAACTTATAAAATTCCTAAAGGAATTACTGAATCTTTATTTATTAATTTTATATTAAAGTATTCTGAAAATAATTTTCAAAAAATCTCTAAAAAAATTTTTGGGGAATATAATGCAAAAAAATGGCATCAATATATTATAATAGCTTCAATTATCCAAAAGGAGGCAGCTAGTGAAGATGAAATGCCAATTGTTTCAAGTGTTATTTACAATCGTCTTAAAAAAGGAATGAAACTTCAAATGGATGGAACACTTAATTATGGAATTTATTCTCACGAAAAAATAACACCTCAAAGAATAAAACAAGATAATACTTCTTATAATACTTATAAATTTAGCGGGGTTCCAGAAGATGCAGTTTGCAATGTTTCATTAAATGCTATTAAAGCTGCTATTTTCCCAATAAAAAGTGAGTATCTATATTTCGTAAGAGATAAAAATACAAAAAAACATATCTTTACCACAAATATCAAGGATCATAATAATGCTATTAATAGACAAAAATAATGGAACAATTTTTGCTTATTATTTAAAAATATCAAATAAAAAGGAAGAAAATGATCTCACCATTTAAATCAAAAGAGCTTGTAGCAAGCGCTTTAGCTGGTAGAAATTTAAGAAATCAACTTATTAATTCTAATTTAGCAAATGTTGATACTCCTTTTTATAAAGCAAGAGATATTGAATTTGAAACAGCTTTAGTTAACCGTGCTAATGAAATTTTTAAGAAAAATGATAACAAAGAATTACAATTAGCAATAACAGAAGAAGGACATCAAAAACCTTGGAAATTTCCAGATCCAAATAAATCAACTATTTATTTAAGAGATGGACATTTAGCGAGAAATGATGCAAATACAGTAGATCTTGATGTAGAGACTACAGAAATGAGCAAAAATACAGTTATGATAACAGCTCTTGATGGGGTATTAAGAAGACAAAGTAATATTTTTAGCTCCATTATTGATGCAAGCTCTAAATTAAGTTAAAGGAAAATTATGGCATACTTAAGTGATTTTGATATAAGCGGATATGGATTAAGTGCTCAACGCTTTAGAATGAATGTCATTAGTTCCAATATAGCTAATGCAAATACAACAAGGACCGCAGAAGGTGGGCCTTATAGAAGAAGAGAGGTTATTTTTAAAGCGACAGATTTTGATAAGTTATTAAATGAACAAATTAATAAAGATAATAATTTCTTAAAATATGAAAACCCTTTAAATGATCCAACTTCTCCTAATGATGCCAAACCTGCTATTATGAGTGTTGTGGTTGATAAAGTTGTAAGAGATGATAAAGATTTTCGTATGAAATACGATCCTTCTCATCCAGATGCTAATGCAGAGGGGTACGTAGCTTATCCTAATGTTAATCCAGTTATCGAAATGGCAGATTTAATTGAAGCCACTAGAGCTTATCAGGCAAATGTAAGTGCTTTTACAAGTGCTAAAACTATAGCGCAAAGTGCTATTGATTTACTTAAAGGTTAAAAATGAATAATATTAATGATTTAAGACTTAATACAATTTCAAATAATAACTTATCTGATAATAAAACTTCAAATAATATTGGAGATGAATTTTCAAAACTTCTAAAAAATGAAATTAATAGCCTCAACAAAACTCAAGAAGATGCTGAAGCAGCTATGACAGATATAGCAACAGGAGAAGTTAAAGATTTGCATCAAGCTGCGATTGCTATAACTAAAGCCGAAAGTAGTATGAAATTTATGCTTGAGGTTAGGAATAAAGCTATTAATGCCTACAAAGAAATTACAAGAACACAAATTTAAACTTTGATACAAGAAAACAAGAGAAATAGAATATCAAAAGTTGCCTTTGCTTTTTGCATGGCACTTTTATTTATGATTATTTTCCTCATTTCAACTTTTTTTCTAACTTCAAAACGTCATATTCCAAACACAGAAAAAGATCAATATTCTCACGCATTAAGAGGAAATATTGTTACAAAAGATAATTTTACCATTGCATCATCGCGTCAAGTATATCGTGCTGAAATTGACCTTAGAAGCATTGATAAAGATAAATTTGATTTATTTTTAAAGCTTTTTCAAATTTATAGTGGAGCTAGTAATGAACAAATGCTTGATATTAGAAAAAGAATTCAAAACGCAAAGAAAAAAAGTTATAATTTTGTCCTTTTGCAAAACCTTGATTCAAAAAGAGCAAGCTATTTAAAAGAACTTGCTAAAAAACTATATATACAAGGATTTTTTAAAGCATTTAACAATAACAATCGTGTTGAAACTAGAGGTTTAAGTATTATTGAACATAGAGAAGATAGAATTTATATGTCAGCAGATACTTTAACTCCTGCTATTGGCTATACAAAAACTTTTTTAGATAAAGACAATAATATTTTAAAAAATATAGGTGTTAAAGGTTTAGAAAAATACTATGATGAATGTTTAAGTCCTTTACAAGATGAAAAAATTCAAGGTCTTAAAGATATAGGAGGGAATATTATTTTAAATTCTAACTCCTTGCAACAAAAAAAAATTAATGGTTGCGATCTTTATCTTAATGTTTCACTAAAACTTCAAAAAAATATAGAAAAGGCAATTGATCAAAGAAATGAAGAATTAAAAGCAAATGAAATTATTGTAGGGGTTATGGAAAGCAAAACAGGTAAAATACTAGCCCTTGCTAGCTCAAGAAGATATGATCCTAAAAACCGTAGCAAAGATTTATCTGTTTTAAATGCTAGTGCTATAGAATATGGCTATGAAGCTGGATCTGTTATTAAGCCATTTATTTTTGTAACAGCTTTAAGACTTAATAAAATTAAACTCGATGAAATCATTAATACTTATGGAGGGAAATATAAACTAGGACGTTTTATTATCAGCGATGATCATAGAAAAGATAAAATGAGCATGGAAGAAATTATTCGATATTCATCAAATATAGGAATGATTCAAATCGCTAAAAGATTGAATAATTTAGAAATTATTTCAGGACTTAGAATTTTTAAATTTGGAGAAAAAAGTGGTATAGATTTGCCTTATGAACAAAAAGGAGAGCTTCCAAATCCTAAAAGATTAAGAGATATAGAAAAATCTGTTTTAAGTTATGGATATGGTTTAAAAACTACTTTTATACAACTTCTTGGAGCTTATAATGTCTTTAATAATGATGGAATTTACATCACCCCAAAACTTGCAGATAAGTTTTATCAGAATGGACGTTTTATTAGCTTGGATGATGAAATTAAAAAAGAAAAAATTCTTTCAAATGAAGCAGCAAAAACTATGCAAAATATTTTAATTGACGTTATAGAAAAAGGAACAGGAAAAAAGGCTATGACACCTGGTATTATCATAGGAGGCAAAACAGGAACAGCAAGAATTGCAGAAAGACAAGGTTACACATCTAATCGCTACAATGCTTCCTTTTTTGGCTTTGCTAATGATGAAAATCATCGCTATACTATAGGGGTTTTAGTAAGAAATCCTACTAAGACTTATTATGCTGCACAAAGTGCTTTACCTATGTTTAAAGATGTTATTGATATTTTGATCAATGAAGATTTTTTAAAACCTATACAAAATAATTCTAATCAATAATTTTTTTATCACTCTTTTTCATTTTAATATAAATATGTAAAATATCTAAAGCCGCTGGAGTAATACCACTAATCTTACTTGCTGCAAAAAGAGTTTGGGGTTTAAATTTTTCTAATTTTTCTACTACCTCATTACTTAAACCACTAATATTTCTAAAATTAAAGTCATTTGGAATTTTTAATTCATTTAAATTTTTCATTTTATTGATTTGTGCTTTTTGCATTTTAATATAATGATAATATTTGGCTTCACTTAAAATTTCTTGTAAAGAATACTCATCCATATCCTCAAAAATTGTATCAACTTTTCTAAGTTTTTCAATATTAAAACTTGATCTTGCAACGATTTTTTGCCAGTTTAATACTGAGGTGATTGACTCTTCTTTAATACTTGCTAAAAATTCATTATTTTCATTATTTGGGGTAAGTTCTTTTTCTAGTAAAAATTTTAAACCTTTATTCAAATTCTTATTAATATTTTCAATAAAATCAAAGTCTTTTTTACTTAGAAGCCCTAATTTAAAACCATATTTACCAAGTCTTAATATAGCATTTTCTTCTCTTAATAAAAGTCTAAATTCAGCCCTTGAAGTAAACATTCTATATGGCTCTTTTGTTCCTTTTGTTACCAAATCATCAATCAATACGCCTATATAAGCTTCATCCCTATCTAAAATAAAAGGTTCTTTTTTATCAATAGCTAAAACCGCATTTACCCCAGCCATAAAACCTTGAGCTGCAGCTTCTTCATAACCTGTTGTTCCATTAATTTGTCCAGCACAATACAAATTTTTAATTTTTTTAGTTTCTAAAGTATGATAAAGCTCCATTGGATCAATATAATCATATTCTATGGCATAACCAAAGCGCGTTATTTTGGCTTCTTCAAAACCTTTTATACTTCTTAACATTGCAATTTGCACCTCATATGGCAATGAGGTAGAAAAACCATTTATATAGTATTCATTTGCAACTTTTGTCTGAGGTTCTATAAATAAATGATGACTTTCTTTATCGCCAAAACGATTAATTTTATCTTCTATAGAAGGACAATATCTTGGACCTATACCTTCAATCTGTCCAGTAAAAAGTGGAGCACGATAAAAATTATTTTTGATTATATCATGTGTTTTTAAATTTGTCCTTGCAATAAAACATGGAAGTTGAATAGGATTAAAATTTTTTGTTCTAAAACTAAAAGCTTTAGGAAATTTATCTCCGTATTGAATTTCTAAAAGATTAAAATCAATACTTTTAGCATCAACTCTTGGACAAGTTCCAGTTTTTAATCTTCCAATATTTAAATTAATTTTTTTTAAAGAATTCGCAAGTTTTATAGAAGAGTATTCCCCTACTCTTCCTGCTTCAATTTTTTTCTCCCCAACATGAATAAGTCCATTTAAAAATGTCCCTGTTGTTAAAATAATTTTTTTAGCAAAATATTCATTATTTAAATTTGTTTTAACACCAAGCGCTTGATTATTTTCAATAATTAAATCTACAGCCTGCTCTTGAGAAATATCTAAATTATCCAAACTTAAAAGTTTATTTCTAGCATAAATTCTATATGCATCCATATCAATTTGTGCTCTAGAACCTCTAACAGCTACACCCTTGCTTTCGTTTAGTATACGAAATTGAATTCCTGTTTGATCTGTAATTTCTCCCATCAAACCACCCATAGCATCAAGTTCTTTTACTAAATGTCCTTTAGCAAGCCCTCCTATAGCAGGATTGCAACTTGCTGCGCCAATTTGCTCAATAAGAGTAGTTAAAAGTAAGGTTTTTTTACCCATTCTAGAAGCTGCTGCACTTGCTTCAATTCCTGCATGACCTCCGCCTATAACAATAATATCAAACATAGCTAACCTCTAAAATATGTTGAGTAAAAAAGAATCTTAAATAAAAACTATTTAAGATTCTTGAAGCTGAAACATAAGTTCATTATAAGTTTTATTTTGACTTTTACAAAATTCATCTAAAGTTTGTAAGCTTGCACTGATACCCTCTTTATCTTCAATTTTTAATAATTCATCATAAAATTTTTCAATTATATCAACAGCTTTTTTATTAGGTTTACGACGAACAGAATAATATCCTATAACTTTGTTTGCAATAGAATCAAATGATGGGGTAACATTTGCAAAAACCCAATAATAATCTCCATTTTTTGATTGATTTTTTACAAAAGCAAAAATTTCTTTTTTTTCTTTCATATAATTCCACAAGAGTTTAAAAACAGCTTTTGGCATAGAAGAGTGTCTTACTATATTATGAGGTTTATATAAAATTTCACTCATTGAAAAACCGGCATATTTTAAAAAATCGCCATTTGCATAAACTATTCTTCCCTGTAAATCAGTTTTTGAAGTTATTAAACAATATTGTGTTAAAAAAATCTCCTTTGACATTGTTATTCCTCTTTGAATTATACTTTTAATTTTTCTAAAATTTCTAAACTTTTCTGTTCTAAATTTTTAACATCATTAACAATTATATTATATGCATTCTGATCAATATATTCAAGACTTGATTCTTTAATTGCTTTTTGAGCATTATCTTTTATATACTCTTTTCCTTGATTTAATTCATTCTCTTTAATACATTCGTCAATAATGCTTTTAGCTCTATCATCATTACAAAGATTTGAAATTGGATCAACACTTTCAAGATTAAATTGTTGAGCTCCATTAAGGTTAAGATAAATATTTGATTTATACAAAATATGATCTATTTTTACAGTTGAAAGTATAAGTCTTTTTGCAAATTCTACAAAATCTTTTCCTAAAGATAGACTATTCTCTTCAAGACGCTTAAATGCTTGAGAAAATTTATTAATTCTTTCTTCTGACTCACTCACAATACCAAATATTTGCTCACTACCTAATTGAATATTTGTAAAATCTTGCTGCATTGTCTGTATGGCAATTGAAATTTCGCTTGTAGATTTTTGAGTTCTCTCTGCTAGTTTTCTAACTTCATCAGCAACAACAGCAAATCCACGTCCGTGTTCTCCTGCACGTGCAGCTTCTATTGCAGCATTTAACGCTAATAAATTTGTTTGATCTGCTATATCTCTAATTACTTCAACAACAGAAGTGATATTTTGAGAATTTGCTACGAAAGTCTGCACAGTATCTTTACTTGAATTTACAACTTCTAATAAAGAACTCATAGAATTTTGCAAAGAATTCACTTCAGAACCACTTTGAGTTGCAGTTTGTGTTATAAAATCAACCATATCATAAACATTTTTCATAATACTTATATCTTGATTTAAAGAAGATGAAATTTCTGACATATCTTTATTTTGATTTGTAAGACTTAAATCCATTAAAGTTTTTGATAAAGCATTTTTGTATGCCAATTTAGAAGTAGCCTCTATACTTGATAAAACTTTATTAATAAATTCTATATTAGAAGCAAAAGTTCCCTTTAAACCCTCAGGAAGCGCTTTTCTATAAAATTCACCCTTTTGAGAACAAGAAATAGCAGTATTAATTTCTCTTAAATAAGCCTCTAAATTATCTATGGTATTATTCATATTATCAGCAATAATACCTAATTTTTTACTTTTGGTATTAGTATAAATAATTCTACCATCAAAATTACCCTCTCTTAACTCCCCAGAAAGTTGAAGCAATTTATCAATTATAACTTGTTCATTTTTATAATAAAAAAACATATATATAAGCAATACTAAAGATAAAATTAAAATAGGGATTGCTATAAAGATACTTATAAAAGCTCCTAAAATTCCTAATATAACCGATAAAATAGAAAATATAAACCAATTTACCATTTTAAATCTATACTCCTATGAAAATTAATAAATTTTAAGATATTTTAAAAAGAATGATTTTTAAGCCAAATAGACTTATAATTTTTTAGAATTTTTGAAAAGGAAATTATATTAAAAACAAGATTAATTCTATCTTAATTATCTAAGATTTTCTTGCAAATCGAAAACTAACTGATTGTAACTGACATTATAAGATGAAACGATTTCTATCAAAGAATCTAATCCTGCCTTAATGCCTCCTTGCTTCTCTTTTTCTAAAATAGTTTTATAAACACTCTCTATGATAGGCAAAGCTTTGCGATTTGGAGCTCTTCTAACTGAATAATAATTAATTATCTTACCGCTAGAATTAAACGATGGGGTAACATTTGCAAAAACCCAATAATAATCTCCATTTTTTGCTTGGTTTTTTACAAAGGCAAAAATTTCTTCTCCTTTTTGTATGGTATCCCATAGACATTTAAAAACAGTTTTTGGCATATCTTGATGCCTTACAATATTATGAGGCTTTCCTAAAAATTCCTTAGTCTCATAACCAGCATATTTGGAAAAATCATCATTTGCATAAATAATATTTCCCTTAAGATCTGTTTTAGAAGTAATTAAAGCATCT
The DNA here is from genome assembly GCF_016598965.1 of Campylobacter sp. TTU-622. NCBI lineage: Bacteria > Pseudomonadati > Campylobacterota > Epsilonproteobacteria > Campylobacterales > Campylobacteraceae > Campylobacter > Campylobacter sp. TTU-622. The sequence continues at coordinate 14,916 of NZ_JAENKR010000013.1, read as the reverse complement.
TTTGATAAAAAAATCTCTTTCATAATAATTCACCTCTAAATTTTTGACGCATTATATCGTGTTTAATTAAAATAAAAATTAAATATTTTTATTAAAATAATATATATTTGAGAAAATAAGTAACACTTAAAAAAGAATTCATATTAAAATAATGCTAAGTATTTATTTTTCTGTTAAAATTTTTGAAGTTTTTTTAGAGGAGTTTATTTTGGAAACTTTGAGTCAAACATTGGTAAAAAGAAAACCACCTTTTTTAAAATCTTTAATAAAAAGTCTCGGTTTTTGGGTTATTATTGGCATCATTGGAGGAGTTATACTTGGATATTTTAATAAAGATTTAGCTTTTGCTAGTAAAGGCGGAGTTGAATATTTTATTAAAACTTTAAAAATTTTAATTGGACCTATTATATTTATTACCATTGTATTGGGTATTATTAGTCTTGAAAATCTTAAAAAACTTGGTAGTATTGGTGTTAAATCTGTTCTTTATTTTGAAATAGTAAGCACTTTAGCTTTAGCTATTGGAATCTTTATGGCAAATATCATGCAACCAGGATCTGGAATGAATCTAGATCCAAAAACACTTGATTTAACTAAAGTTGAAAAATATGTAAATCAAACTCAAGAAATTAGCGCCAAATCAGAAATTATGCATATTTTAAAAGATGCAATTCCAACAGATATTATTAGTCCTTTTACAGAAGGAAAAACTTTGCAAGTTCTTATTATTGCTATTATTACAGCTTTAATTATTTCTTTAATGAAGCAAGAAGATAAACAAATAATACAAAAAACATTTGAAATTGCACAAAATTTTGTATTTAAAATTTTACAAATTGTAATGTATTTTAGTCCTATTGCAGCATTTTCCGCTATGGCTGTATTGATTGCACAATATGGCATTGAATCTTTAATTAATCTTGGTTATTTACTTTTTGTAATGCTTATTTCTTGTCTTGTCTTTATTTTTATTATTTTAGGTATTATTTGTTATTTAGTTAAAGTAAATATTTTTAAATTTATGCGTTTTATTTCTAGAGAAGTTTTAATTGTTTTTGCTACAAGTTCAAGTGAGTCAGCTCTTGCTCCTTTAATGAGAAAATTAGAAAAAGCAGGATTATCAAAAACAACAGTTGGGTTAGTTTTACCAACAGGATATAGTTTTAATCTAGATTGTACAAATATTTATTTAGCAATGAGTCTAATCTTTTTAGCGCAAGCCTTTAATGTAAATTTATCTTTAAGTCATGAAATTAGTATTTTAATTGTTTTAATGATAGCATCTAAGGGGGCTGTTGGTGTTACTGGTTCTGGATTTATAGTTCTTGGAAGCACTTTAGCGGCATTAGGTGGTATGCAAATTCCGGAAGCAAATAATGGATTTGGTGGAACCTTAGCTGAAGTTTTACCTGTAGCTGCTATAGGAATTTTGCTTGGAGTTGATAAATTTATGTCAGAAATGAGAGCTGTGGGCAATCTTTGCGGAAATAGTGTTGCGGCTTTAATTGTAAGTATATGGGATAAACAAATCGATAGAGAAAAATTTAAATATGCTCTAGATCACCCTGAAGAATTTCGTAATGCTGGAATGTATTAGTTATCTTTTGAGGAAATCATAACGTTGAACTTCCTCAAAAATATCATTATTTTTTTTAAGCTGTTTAAAAAAACTTTTATTCAAATCAATCTTAAAACCTAATTGCAAAATTCTATCTTCACTTTGATCCAATTCTCTAAAAATAAAATTTAAATTAAAAATACTATAAGGAGAATAAGATACTTTATAATCAATATTTTCTTCGTTTTTATTTATATCAAAATAAAAATAATCATAATTTGGAATAGTAAAACTTACCCCAAGTTGAATGTTACGTTTTGCTTGATCAAAATAATAATAGTTTGTATAAGCTTTTAAAAAATTACTATAACCAAATTCTCCCCCGAAACTGACATCTTTTTGCTCTTTTTTTCTATCGATAAAACTATTAACACCAATTAAAAAATTATCTTGCTTATAGCGATTAATCAATCCACCAGAATAATTATAATTATCTTCACTCACATAAAGTTCTTTTTGAAATAACAAAGAAATATTTTTATATTCATATAAAGAATTTAAATTTTTAATTTTTACATTCCCATTGTTAAAATTCAAATCATCCCAAGTTTTATCAATGCCATTTTTATTTTCCAAGACATTAGACAACAAAGAACTAAAAGAATCTTTAAAATTTATATTATATTCTGGTGTTTTTATTTTTTTTTGAGAAATATTAAAATCGAATTTCTTCCATTGATTATTTGGGTTAGATCCTGCTAAAACATTTATAGTGCATATTACTACAATTAAAAATACTCTTTTCATCATTATCCAAAATAAAATAAAAAACATTATAAAAAAATAAAACAAATTAAAAGTAAAATAAGAAAAATTTGCTAAACTTCAATTGCGATCGCAATTTAATTTTAAGGATTTTGTTTGAAAAAGGATAATATTGTTGCTTCTGGCATATTTATTATTAGTATTGTTGTCTTTTTTGTTTGGGGGAGTTATTATATCTCTAATGATCATTTAATACTCTTTATTCTTGCAAGTATTTTTGGAATTTTTATGGCTTTTAATATTGGTGGAAATGATGTGGCTAATTCTTTTGGTACAAGCGTTGGCGCAAAAACCATTACCATAAAACAAGCTCTAATAATAGCCGCTATTTTTGAATTAAGTGGAGCTATTTTTGCAGGTGGAGAGGTTACAAAAACCATTCGTTCAAATATAGTAAATTTTTCACAAGATTTAAATCCTATGCTCTTTGTATCTATTATGTTGGCAGCTCTTATAAGCTCTGGAACTTGGATTTTTATTGCTACAAAAAAAGGGCTTCCTGTTTCAACGACTCATAGTATTATAGGAGGAATTGTTGGTGCTAGCATTATGATGGGAATGATATATTTTGATGGTGAACAAACTCTTTCTATGGTAAAATGGAGTGGAATTTTAAAAATTGCTATTAGCTGGGTTATTTCTCCTCTTTTAGGTGGTTTAGTAGCTTATTGCATTTTTAGCTACATAGATAAAAAAATTCTTAAACCTTCTAAAAACTTAAATGATCAAATTAAAAATATAAAAAAAGAAAAGAAAAAATTCAAAGAAGAATATTTTCAAGCTCTTAAAAACAAATCTCAAGATGAGCAAATCAAAGAATTAAGCTTGATCGTTTTAGATGATGGAGAAAAGGAAAAGAGTTTTTATAAAAATCAAATTAAAAATTTTAAAGAAAAAGAAAAAGCTATTGATATTTACTCTGTTTTAAAAACTCATATGCCTATAATAGGTTGCTTGAGCGCTATTATTATTTCCGCTATGTTTTTATTTAAAGGTTTAAATAATGTTAGCACATTAGATATTTTACAAAATGTATGGATTATAGGAATATTAGGTATTGTTGCATATATAGTTACTTTTGCCATTGTAAAAATTGTAAGAAAAACAGAACTAAATAAAACAACTAATAGGATTTTTGCATGGCTTCAAATTTTTACTGCTTCAAGTTTTGCTTTTTCACACGGTGCAAATGATATAGCAAATGCCATTGGACCTTTTGCTGCTATCTTAGACGTTTTAAAAAATAATACAATCAATGCAAATTCTCCAGTTCCTTTTGCTGCTCTTTGTATGTTTGGTGTAGCTTTAGTAATAGGACTTTGGTTTTTAGGAAAAGAAGTGATAAGAACAGTTGGTTCTAAACTCACAAAAATTAAACCAACAACAGGATTTAGTGCAGAACTTGGTGCAAGTTTGGTTATACTTCTTGCTACAGGGCTTGGTATCCCAGTAAGTTCAACTCATATTTTAATAGGGGCAATTTTAGGCATAGGTCTTTATAATAAAAATGCAAATTGGTCTCTTATGAAGCCTATAGGTTTAGCTTGGGTGATTACTTTACCTGTAGCGGGACTTATGGCGGCTATTGTTTTTGTTATTTTTAAATTTGCATTAGGGCTTTAATCTAAAGAATCTTTTAAATTGAATAAATTTAAAAGATTCTCTTTTGCTTGCAAAATATCATCTGTATTTAATATAAAATCAATATTTTTAGGTTTTTTATAAACTTTATCATAATATTCTAAAAGCATAACAATAACCCTTCTTAAATCACCTCTATCATAAGAACTTAACAAATCAAGACGTAAATTCATACTAATATAAGGTGTAATTTTTTCTATAGCTTTCTTAAATTTTAAAGGTGTTATTTTCGATTTATAAAATTTTTCTATTCGTAAAATACGATTTTCCAAAGAGCAAAAACAATAAATTTTAAAAGAATTTTGCATAGCTTCATATAAATTTAAAGGTAAAATAATATCTCCTATCCTTCTACTTTCAAGTTCAATAAAAGCCTGATTTTTAATATTTTTAAAATTCTCAAAAAGCATAGTTTCAAAAAATTTTTGATTTGGCTGCTCTCCCAAAATCGATCCAAAAACTGAACCTAAATGATTAGCTAGTTTTTCAAGATTAATACTTTGAGGCAATAATTCTAAAAGTTCTGTTTTTCCACATCCTGTATTACCACAAAGCGATAAAAGTTTAAAATTGAGTTGTTTGGAAAAATAATTATTTAAATACGATCGATAGGCTTTATAACCTCCTTTTAATCTAACCACGCGATAACCAAGTTCTGATAAAATAATGCTCACACTTTTAGAGCGCATTCCTCCTCTAGCACAATATACTCCAATCAAAGATTTTAATGGAAGCTCTTTATATAATTCTAAAATATGTTTTGCCATATTATTGCAAATATAGCTTGCACCCTTGATTTTAGCCAAAGATTGATTTTTAGTATATAAAATACCTATCTCTTCAAATTCTTCATTATTTAATGCATAAAAATTTTTGGCTCTAAAAATGTGGGAATAAATAAATTCTCTAGGGCTTCTTGCATCAATCAAACAATCAAAATTTTGCTTATCAAATTCCTGAAATTCAAACTCTTGAAACATTATTAAAAGCTGTTGCTATTTTTTCGTAATTTTTTTTAAAATCACTTCCATAAACTCTAGTTTCTCCTATTGTTGTAATAAAATTGGTATCCCCGCTCCAACGTGGCACGAGATGATAGTGACAATGCATTGCAATCCCAGCTCCAGCGTCTTTGCTTAAATTCATACCTATATTAACCCCGCTAGCATTTAATTCTTGTTTTAAAATTTTAACACCAACTCTTACTAAATCACTCATTTCTTGCCAAATTTCATTTTTTAAATTTTCTATATGCTCCTCGTGTATATAAGGAACTATCATAAAATGTCCTACAGAATAAGGATAAGCATTCATCACACCAAAGCAATATTTTGCTCTAAAAATAACTCCTAATTCTTCATCACTTTTAATTTTATTCGCACAATCACAAAAGACACAACTTTGTTTTTTATGATTAAAATATTCCTGACGCCAAGGTGCATACAAATATTGCATTATTTATCCTTACAAAAAACATCAATTCCTAAATTTTGATATTTTTCTATCTCATTTTTTTCTATCATATTACAAGCTAAAATAATTTTAGAATTAGGAATTAAAGAAATTATTTTTTTATAAGATACTTCATTAAAGGTTTGCAAAAAATAAATTCCTAAAATATCCGCTCCAGCAAAAATTGCCTTACTTAAATCTTCTTTATCACTAATTAAAACTAAAGCCTCAAGTCCTAAGTATCTTGTAAATTCAAGTAATCTTTTAAGTTCTTTTAAATTTAAAAATTTAGCACTAAGCAAAATAAAATCTGCTCCATAAACTAAAGATTCAAGAATTTGATATTCATCAAAAATAAGCTGTTTATTGAGCAAAGGAAGCTTAAGATAACGTCTTATTAAACTTAAATTTTGAAGATTTTGGGGTTGTAATTCAATACATAAAGCACAATTAGCTTTATCTTTTTCTAAATCCAAAGCTTGTTGTAAAAGTTTTTCTTCTTTTTCTTCTTTTATAATAGGCATAAATTTTATTTCATTATTGCTTCTTTGTAGATTTTTTTTCACTTCTTTTGGAAAAAAGGGATTTGAAGCTAAAGATCTTCCTAGCATATCATAAGGAAAAATTTTCTTTCTTTTTTCAAGCTCTATCTTGCTTTCATTTATTATTTCATCTGTTATTTTAAACATTCTTTAATCGCTTTAATATGATCTTTACTTTCTTTTGAATTTGAAAACTCTTTATCAACAAAAGTTTTTTCCAAAAACTCCCAAGCTTTTTTGCAATCTTTTAATTTATAATAACCCCAAGCAAGTGAATCAATATAATATAAATTATTTGGTTCTTTTTCTAGGGCAAGTTTTACTAAATATATCCCTTTTTCAATATCTATATCATTATCAATTAATAAATATCCATAATAATTTAAATATAAAGCATTACTATTATAATCTATTCCTTGTTCGAATTTTTTTGCTACAGATAAAACTAAACTTGGAGTTATTTTTTTATCTAAACTCGCTTGTTCAAATTCGAAAACGGCAGCACGCATAAGATATTCTTTATTTCCACTTTGCTCATACATTTTTAAACTTAAATTTTTAGCTTCATTAAATTTTTTAAGATCTTGATATAAAAAGATTTTAATATCATTATCTAAATCATATTCTAAAGCTAAATCTAGTGCCTCTTGTTTTTTTTGCTCTTTATTTAAAATATCAAGCAAAGAATAAATAAAACTTTTATTATTGCTTATTTTATAAAGATCGATATAAATATTTTCAAGCAAATCAAATTTCTTTTCATCATTATAAATTTTAGCTAAAACTGAACAAGTTTTTAATGTGCAACCATTTTTTTGACGCCATTGTTCAAGAAATTTTTCAATGCTTTTAGTATCATCTAAAATTGCATAAGTGCTGATAATTTTAAATAAAAAATCTTCTGTTGGATTTTGTTTATAAGCTAATTTGTAATATTTTAAAGCATTGATAAAATCTTTTTTTTGCACAAATAAATCGCCATAAAGTTCCAAATTTCTAGGATCATTAGAATTTTTAGCCAAAAGTTCGTTGATTAATTTTTGCGCTCTATTAAGCTCTAAACTTTTTAAAGCATAAAAAGCACTAAGTCTTTTAAGATTATCATTTTCATCTACATAAACTCTAGCAATATTGTCAATTTCTTTAATATCATTTAAATTATTTGCCAATGTCAAAAAATAAGCATTTTGTAAAAAAACAACATCTTTATATTCTTTAAAAAGATCTAAAAATATATCTCTAGATTTTTTATAATCATTAAAATACTCATAATTTAAAGCACTAAGAATCTGCATATCAAGCTTATTACTTTTTTGCTCTTCATAATCTTTAAAAACTACTTGGTTTTTATTTGCACAAGCTGTTAAAAAAATAGTTATTAAGATAAATAATAAATTCCTATACATTCTTTTTGCAATTCCTCTTTATGAAATTTAAAATATTTCCAAAATGGAAATGTTTTACACTGATTAGGTCTTAATTCATAAATACTACAATTTCTTTTCTTTTTATCAAAGAAAATACAAGCATATCCTTGTTCAAATTCAACTTCTTTTAAACTATATCTTAAGCCAACTTTTTTTATAAATCGTTCCATAAACTGCTTGTTATCTAGCTTTAAATAATCACTAAGAAGGTTTATTTCATCATTATTTATAAAAATATTCCCACTTTCTCCAGTGCAACATTTCCCGCCACATTTAGCACAAGCATTCTCATCAAAAGCATAAGGAAAATCTTTTTCATATATCATAACTTTTTATCCCAAACCTTAAGCAAATTTCATTCATTTTATCACTTAAGTGATTATTTTCATACATTAAAAAAGGAGCTAAAATTTCACAAGAACTTTTTACTCCTTTTCTTGCTTTAATCAAAACTAATCTTGACTTTGATTTAATATCTTTATGAACACAACAAATTTTAATAATTTTTATATTATTTTTCTCCAATAAAGCACAAATTTCACTTAAAGCTATGCTTTCATAGCAAAAATATAAAATTCCTTGCGGTTTTAATAAATGATAGGATTTTTCAATAAAAACCTCTAAAGGTAAAAATTCTCTAAATTTGCTTATATTTTTATGGATATTATTGCTAAGTTGTGCCCCTTGTCTGTAAAAAGGAGGATTACTAACAATAAAATCAAATTTTTTTAAAGAATTAAAATTTTTAAAATCCTCGCAAAATACCTCAGCTTCCAAAAAATTATATTCTAAGTTTTTTTTAATAAGTTTTATATTTTCTTTTTGAATATCTAATAAATTTAAACTCAAACTAGGAATATTTTGTTTCAATAATATTCCTATAATACCACAACCACTACCAACATCTAAAACTTCAGATTTTATACCTTCTTTTAATATAAAATCTACAAGCAATAAAGAATCACTATTGTAACGATAGCCTTCTTTGTATTGAAAAAAATGCAAAAGCTCCAAACTATATCCTTAATGAGTTGGAATTTTAACTATCTTCTTTTTATCTATTTGTTGTTTTTTAGAAATATTTTGTTCAAAATTAATAAAATCTTTTGCAAAAAGCAAAGAAGAAAAAAACATTAAAAAGATAATTTTATACATAAACGCCTTCATTTTATAAAATAATCCCAAGATACTTTTATGATAGTTAAAGCAACAACAACTAAAAATAAAATTTTTATAAAATGTCCTTTAGTTTTTAGAACAAGTTTTGAACCTAAAAATGCACCTATAATTTGACCAAATCCCATTAAAAAACCTATATCCCATAAAACTTTATATTGCCAAATAAAAATAAAAAGAGCAACAATATTGCTAGAAAAATTTAAAATTTTAGTATTAATACTAGCTTGTTTCATGCTAAAACCCAGTAAAAAGACACAAGCAAAAATCCAAAATGATCCTGTTCCTGGTCCCAAAAAACCATCATAAAAACCCAAAGTTAATCCGCAAATAATATGAAAAACTTTGATATTTTTAATCTTTGCTTTGCTTTGTTCTTTTCCAAAATTAGGCTTGAATGCAATATATAAAAAAGTAAAAGTTAAACACACTAATATTATAATTTTTAAAGAGTTATCTTCAATAAATAAAACCCCATAACTTCCAATAGCTGCACCAATAGCTGTAAAACAAACTCCCCAAATTAAATGAGGTAAAGTAGTTGATTTATAATACGTAAAAGCAGCAGTTAAAGATCCAAAAACACTTTGAAGCTTATTAGTTGCTATAGCCAAATGCGGTGAAATTCCACAAGCAAGGAGAGCAGGTATAGTTATAAGACCCCCGCCACCTACAATAGAGTCAATAAATCCTGCAAAAATAGCAACAAACAAAAGCACAAAATAATAAAATATATCAAAATTTTCAATTCCCATACTTTAAAATCTCCTTACTTTGCCCTAATCTATAAAGAGCAAAATCATATTTTACAGGATCATAAAAATCAAATTCTTTGAGTTTATTTGTTAATTCTAACACACTTTTAAAATCATATACTTTACGCTTAATAAGTCCTAAAGCAATCGAGGTTTTAAAAGTATGTATATCTAAAGGCATTAATAGATCTTTAGTATGAATTTTATCAAAAAGTCCCATATCAAGATTATCTTTTCTTACCATCCATCTTAAAAACATATTATAACGTTTTAATGGTGATTTTGGAATATTTTCAAAGCTTTTAGAAAAGAAAAAAGTATATCCATAACTTTCATAATTATTAAGCATTTTTACTTTCTGTATAAAAACTAAAATAGCATCTAAAATATTTTCTTCTTTTTGATAAGCTTTAGTAAATAATTCATTAAGAGAAATTTCTTGTTTTAATCTTCTAAAAGTAATAAAAATCTGAACAATATCTTGCTCATTTTGAAAACGATATTTTAATTTTTTACATTTTTTGTGAATTTGTTCTTCGTTTAAATTAATTAAATTAAAATCAAGCTTTTTTAAAAAATTAAGCATATTTTTTGCATTTCCATAAGCAAATAAAGCACAAATTAATGCTATAAATTCATCATTATGTATTTTGGCAACTTGAAGAGGATCAGGAGCACTAAATAAAGCTTTAGAATTATTCTTTTCTCTTGCTAATTCATCTAGCTTGATTTTAAGATTAATTAAATTTTGCATTAAAATCCTTTATTTATTCTAATTTAAATTTTTTAGAAAGCCGAAAATTAAAACAATAAAAATAAAAGAATTTTTAAAGATTAAAGAAATTTGACAAAAAATAAAAAGTCAAATTTCAAAATTAATATTTAAGATTTAAGTCCTAATAAAGTATCAAGCATCTGATCAACAGTACTAACGATTTTTGCTGCTGCTCCATAACTTGATTGATATTGTATTAAAGCTGCTAATTCTTCGTTGGTATTTACACCACATTTTGACTGATATTCTGTATAAACAGAATTATATAAGGTAGTATTACTTGCAAGAACAACTTCATTATTTTCTCCATCACTTGCAATTTTACCTGTAAATTTTCTATAATATTCTTCTAAAGTTAGTTTATCAATAGTCCCATCATCATTATAAAAATTTACTTTATCGTATTGAAGCTGTATAATTTTATTCGCCATGTCATTACCACTATCAACACCACTTAAACTTGCTCTTAAAGTACTAGGATCATTTAAAATGCTATCTTTAACAGAAATATTCCCAGCATTATTTCCACTAAAAAACCCTCCTATACTAAAAGCTCCTGCGAAATTTGTCCCTTTATCTTCAATAGCTACCTTAAACCCTGATTTTGCATTGATTTGAAACAATCCACTATCACTTTTTGGATCATAGCTAAAACTTGCATTAATATAATCATCTACATCATCTTGGTTATTATTATTGCCATTATCATCGGAGTTAAAATTTATCTGTTTTATCAAATCTTCCATAGTAGTATTAACATCTATGGTAATAGTTTTTGTAGCTTTTTTATCTCCTTTTTCATCATAAATAACAATATCAAAACTTCCAGGCTGTATGGTTCTATCATAATTCATTAAAGGTATATTAGATTGCAAACCACTAATATAATCAGAAGTCATTGAATTTTTTGCAGAACTCGCATATAAATTATTTGTTTCATTGATTAAAGTCTTAGCAAAAGTATCTAAAGAGTCCATATAACCTTGAAGAATCCCATTTTCATATTTTCCTTCTAGTTTATTATAATCTCTACCACGAAGATCAAGTTGTGCTCCAAGTTGACCTCCTTTAATCTTTCCAGTTAAATCACGAATTTTCTCATCTGCGGTTTCATAATAAATACTATAAGATTTATTTTTATCATCATAATCAAGTTTTAAAGGATGAAAATTTATTCCATCTACTATAGTAAAACCTTCTATGCTAAGGTTATATTGATGTCCAGGATCTGTAACTGTTTGATCAAAACGATTGTCTTGATTGATAGGATTTTTGGAAGCAACACTATCTACTAATTTCGAAAGAGTTAGTTCTAACTCATCTCTTCTATCTCTTAATTCATTGGCATGCTCTGTAGTTAAGGCTTCTTGTCCATAAATTTGTTTATTAATTGTTGCAATTTCTTCACCAATACGATTGATCTCATCAACTGTTGATTTTATATCATCATTGACTTTTTGTTGCATTTTTCCCAAAGTAACAAAAGTATTATTTAAACTTTCTGTTAAAGTTTGAGTAGCTTTAACAAGAGCTACTTTTGTTGCATTCTCGTTTGGGTTTGAAGCAAAATCATTCCAAGCTTTATTATAATTTTCCAAATCTTTTAAAATTCCAGTTGATTGTAAATCTGGAAATCTCTGAGATACTTCTTTTAATGTATCTCCTAAATATTTTGTATATTCAAGTTGCGTTGAAGCATTTTTTAGTTTGTAATAAGAATATTCATCATGCAAGCGAATAATACTATCAACACTCGTTCCAGTGCCAACCTGTACTCCTCCTGTTGTATAAAATCCATTGGTTGTTTGAACAACTCTTTGACGTGTATAAAAAGTGCTATTAGCATTTGAAATATTATTACTTGTTGTAGCAATTTGAACTTCACTTGCTTTTAAACCTGTTACCCCTGTATGAAGCGTAGAAAAAATACCCATTATATAACCCTTTAAACATTTATTTTAAAAAATGATTCTGGTGTAGTTTTTTTATCTCCATAAGCATTATTTGTTCCATTATTTGCATCAAACATTTTATTAAGCAAACCATCTAAAAAATCTTTAACAATTAAAACAAATTTTGCATATTCTTTATTTTTTGTATAAAGAGCTTGAAGATTATTTTTAAGTTGATCAAGTTTTTGTTTATCTTCTTCATCAAGCATTTGAGATAATCCTGCCGTAGAACTATTATTAAGAGTAATAAGAGCTTGATCTAATTCTTTTTTAGCTTGATTAAATTCTATTATTAGCTTATTTTTTTCTTCCACGCTTAAAGAAACGCTTTCATGTTTAGCAACTTTAATATTTTCTATATCTTCAGTAGTTAGAGAAATTAACTTCTCTAAAATCGTATTAACTTTATCTAAATGTTTTTTTATCATTTTTCTCTCCTTTTTTACTCAAAAAAAGAAGAGAAAAAAGCTAGATTAAAGAATCTGCAATAGCACTTGCTGTAGCTTTTAAATCGATTTTATATTCTCCATTTTTAATTTGCTCAGCAATTTTAGCAACTTTTTCATTTTCTGTTTTTTGAGTATTATCTAATTTTATTTTTTTATCTGATTTATTTGTATCTATGGTAGCAATACTACTAAGATAACCTTGTTTTACTGGATTTATCATTTTTGCCTTCCTTGTTAAAATGGATTTTACAATTTCCTATAAGGCATATCGGATAAATCTAAAAAAAATTAACTCCTTTCTTTTAAAAAATCATATAATAATTTAGAAAATCCGAGTCCGCCACTTAAAGCCTTGCTCATAGCATCATTATACATTGATGAATATATCTCATCACTTGCATCTTTTCCAAAAAGTGAATTTTGGTTTTTTAGCGAAATATCAAGAACAGACTTAACCAAAAAAGCTTCAAAAGCATCTGTTTGCTCTTTTAAGGCTTGATCTTGTGGTGTTTTTGCAATAACTTCGTTATCTTTTACTCTAGCCTCAAAAGGTTTTTTTAAATCATAAATTTGACCTGACATATTATAAGTATTTAAGAAATTATCAATTTTCATTATATAATCTCCAAATCAGCATTAATAGCACCTGCTCTTTTCAAATTTTCCATAATAGCTATAATATCATTTGGACTAGCACCCAATTTATTAAGCATTCTTGCTATATTTGCTACAGTTGTTTTTGAACTATTAATCCTTAAAGTATTAGAATTTGGATCAACGATTCCCCCATCCTTCATATCAATCTCATTACCAGCTAAAGGTGTAGTATTATTAGGATCAATTTTAATGGTAATATCTTTATGAGTGATTAAAATAGGTTCAACTTCTACATCAACCCCTGCAATAACTGTTCCAGTTCTTTCATCAATTATAACTTTATTTTGCGGAGTATAAGAAATATCTTGTTCTAAAACTTTAGCCATAAATTCTACATTAGAAAGATCTTCAGGTTTATTTAATTTTATCGTTCTTGAATCAACAGCTTTTGCAACATTTTCTTCAAAAACAGTATTTAAAACTCTTTCTATATCATTAGCTGTTTTAAAATCTGCTGTTTTTAAGCTTAGAGTTAAATTATTACTTTCATTAAAATTTTGAGGAATTTCTCTTTCAACATTAGCTCCACCTATAACTGTAGCAGCAGTAGAATGAGATCCTGCTGCTCCAGGTCTTGGAGCTAAACCACCTACAGATAAAGAACCTTGTGCTATAGCATAAATTTCTCCATCAATTCCTCTTAAAGCCGTGAGTAAAAGAGTTCCACCTTGTAAGGATTTAGCATCTCCTAACGATGAGACAGTTACATCAAGTTTATCTCCACTTTTTGCAAAAGCAGGAAGCTTAGCAGTTACCATAACTGCTGCTATATTTTTTGATTTAATATTATTTGGATCAACTTTTATATTCATACCTTGCAAAAGATTTGAAACAGATTGAAGAGTAAATTTAGAACTTGTTCCATCTCCACTCCCATTAAGTCCAACAACCAAACCATAACCTATAAGTTGATTATCTCTTACTCCAACGGTATTAGCAATATCCTTAATTTGAACCGCAAAAGCACTAGCGATAAAGAGTAAAAAAAGTGCCAAAACTCTCATTGATTATTCCTTTAATCTATAACTTACTATGATAAAAAGCAAGAAGTGTTCCAAGTTTTATATTTAGTAAAATAGATTAAGCAATCAATAAATAAAATTTTATAAACTACTGATTAGCTGATCAGTAAAAATCATTCTTTATAATATTTAATTATTCTATTATTTAAAGTTTGTAAAGCTCTTGCATTATTTTTTAATAATTTTTGAAATTCTAAAACTTGAGCTTTTGATAATTCTAAAGGATGCTCCATAACTATCCATTCTACACCTTCTGTATAAGGTTTGGTTGTTAAAGAACCTTCAAAATTAAAATAAGATTTATTTTTAGGCAATAAAGTTTTTAAATCTAATTTTTGATTCTTTTTAGTCTCTTTTATATTTTTTAAAATTTGTTTTAAAGTTAAATTTTCTTTTCCCTCTTTAAATAAAACTCCTATAACTAAAATTTGATTTAAAGAATTTTTATGCACAAAATGAAGTTCTAAGGGATATTTAATATTATTTATAGCATTTTCAGAGGGAGTATGAAAATGAAATTCTTTCAAAGTAAATTCTAAATTATTAAAAAGTACTTTATTTGAATTTAAAGTATAAATTTTTAACATATTTTTATTATTAACAATATTTTTAATTCCACCATTATAAATAATATCTAAAGCATTGTATGTTCTTTTGGTCAAATTTTTATCAATATTTATAGGGC
>NZ_JAENKR010000139.1:0-2052 GCF_016598965.1 Campylobacter sp. TTU-622 | reverse complement strand
CTTTTTATTTAGTGCTTTAAAATAAAAAGCTATTTTTTGATCATTAATCTCGAATCTAGCATAATATTCTTGGCCTTCTATTAAAATTTCATTCTCAAAACCTATATGCTCAAAATTTAACAAACTTATAATATCTGACTGAGCTAAAGCAAGCAATTTATTTTCTTTAAATAAACGATTTTCAATTCTTGAAATATCCTCTTTTAAACTTAAAAGTAAATCAAAGATTATCTTTTCAGAATCTTCAAAATCAATCCTATAAGCTATTTTTTTCCATTTGGCTAATTGATGATTTGTGTTAATATTTAAATATTCTTGCAAAAATAAATTATTATTTATATCACAAGCTTCAAATTCTATCTTTAAATCTGTTTTAAAAAGATTTAATTCCATAATAAATCAACCCATATAAAAATAAAAAAAATAATACTCAAATATCCATTTAAAGTAAAGAAAGCTTTATTAATATGAGAAAAATTTTTACGGACAATTTTATGTTCAAAAAATAAAATTAAAGCGCTAAGAATTACACCTATTAAAGCAAAATTTCCTAAAGGAGAGACAAAAACAAAAATAAGCCAAAAACATACAGCTAAAATATGAAAAAAAGCTGAAAACAAAAGAGTAGTCTGACTTCCAAATTTAGCAGGTATAGAATAAAGTCCCATTTTTTTATCATACTCCATATCTTGAAGGCTATATAAAAGATCAAAACCTGCTGTCCAAAATGTAACTCCTAAACATAAGAATATACTAAAAATATGAATTTCTCCTAATACCACAATACTTCCCGCAATAGGAGCTAAACCCAAACAAAAACCAAGAACTAAATGCACAAAAGAACTAAAACGTTTAAAAGCTGAATAAAATGCCAAAATAAAGAGTACAGGAAAGGAAAGAATAAAAGCTAAATTATTAATAAAATAAGAGCAAAGAATAAAAACCAAAGCATTAAAAACGATAAAAATCCATATACTTTTTTTACCAATACGACCATTAATATTAGGTCTATCTTTACAACGAGGATTGTTTAAATCAATATCTTCATCCATCAAGCGATTTGAAGCCATAGCAAAATTTCTAGCACTAATGGCACAAATAATTCCTAAAATTAAGGCTTTAAATCCAAACCAAGCACTATCATTTGCTATTTTTGAAGCAACAAGCATAGAACTTAATAAAAAAGGTAAGGCAAAAATAGAATGTTTAAATACAATCAAATCTAAAATATCTTTAAATTTATTCCATATTAAACTCATTAAAACTCTTTTATAAATTTTTGTTATGATTTTACTAAAATTTTATAAATTTTTAGAAAGTTTAATAATGTTTTTTGAATTTGCACTCATTGGTCCTACAGCTAGCGGAAAAACTGCTATTGCAAATGCTTTAGCTTACGAATTTAAAGCTGCTATCTTAAGTCTTGATAGCCTTTGTATTTATAAACAAATTAATATAGCAAACGCTAAAAGTGAAGATAAAATTTTAAATGAGCTTGATTATTTTGGAGTAAATCTTTTAAATGTAAATGAACATTTTAATGTTTCTTTATTTATGCAAGAATATGAAAAAGCAAAAAAATGGGCCCAAGACAAACAGAAAATTCTTATTATAACTGGTGGAACGAGCTTTTATCTTAAAATTTTAATGCAAGGATTAAGCGAAAAAATAGAAGAAAAAGAAATTACAATTAGCAATAATGAAATATATGAACTCTTACAAAAAATAGATCCTACTTTTAAAATCGAAAAAAATGATACTTATCGTCTAAAAAAATGGTTTAATATTTATGAAAGCACTAAAGAAATACCAAGTGTTTTTTTAAAGAAAACTCAAAAAAAACCTTTAATTGAAAAAATGGAAATTTATAATCTATCTTGGGATAAAGAAGAACTTAGAAAAAACATACAAAAACGCACTAAATTAATGTTAGATCTAGGCTTAGTAGATGAAGCTAAAAACCTTTTTGAAAAATATGATGCAAATTTAAAACCTTTAAATTCTATAGGATTAAAAGAATGTAAAGCTTATTTAAATAATCAAATATCGTAT
>NZ_JAENKR010000138.1:0-2064 GCF_016598965.1 Campylobacter sp. TTU-622 | reverse complement strand
CATATCTTGATAATGTTCTAAAATATAAAAAAATACTTGCTTACCATAAAGTAACATTTTATTATTTTATCTCATCTTGACTTAAAAGCAGTTTTTTATAAAGTTCCTTTGAATTTTTACCATAAATTTTTGATAAAAGCTTACTCTTAACCTTTAAAGGTAAATCAAGTTCTAAAATATCTTTTTCATTTAAAAAATTTTTTTGCTCTTCTTGTTCTTTTTCTTTTAAAACTAAAACCCATTCACCTTTTAAATTAGTATTTTTTAAAATTTCAAATAAATTTTTGGCACTAGCTCTTAATTTAGTTTCAAATTTTTTACTAATTTCTTTGATGAGAAAAATCTCTCTTGTTTCTTCTAAATTAGCTATTGTTTCAATTAAAGATAAGATACGTTTTGGAGATTCATAAACTATACTTGGATAAGGATTATTTAAAAGTTTTTCTATATCTTTTTGACGCTCTTTGCCCTTATTTGATAAAAAACCCATAAAAATAAATTCTTTCTTACAAAAACCACTACTTACTAGAGCGATCAAAGCAGCATTAGCACCAGGTAAAACCTCATAAGATAAATTATTATCTAAAGCATATTTTATCAAAGAAACTCCAGGATCACTAATACCTGGCATACCAGCATCACTCATATAAGCGATATTTTTATCAAAAAAATCTAAAGTAATATTTTTAAAAAATTGAATTTCATTATGAGTATGAAGTGAAATAAATTTATTAGGTTTAATTTGAATATTAAATTTAGAATTCAAAAGAGAAATTAAAGACTTGCAAACTCTAGTATCTTCACAAACTATTACTTCGCAAGTCTTTAGAATTTCTAAAGAACGAAATGAAATATCATTTAAATTTCCTATGGGAGTAGGAATAAAATAAAGCATTTACTATTGCATTGCGTATTTTTTCTTGAATTTCTCTACACGACCTGCTGCATCAACAATTTTTTCACTTCCTGTAAAAAATGGATGACAACTTGAACAAATATCTACTCTTAATTCGCTTTTATTTGATCTTGTTGTAAAAGTATTGCCACATGCACAACTTACTTTACACTCTACATATTCTGGATGAATTTCTTTTCTCATTACAATTCCTTGAAATTTTTAAAGTTTTTATTATATAAAAATATAAATAAAACAAAGATAAATTAAAGTAAAACTTTAGAACTTATAGCAAGAGCCGCGCTATGAGCTCTTAGGATATTTGGAGTATTTAAAGAAATTTTATTTTTAAAAATTTGAATTTCTTCTTCGCTAAAACCACCCTCAGGTCCTATAAAATATATATTATTTTTAAAAAATTCTTTTTTTTCTCCAGAAAAATCAACTAAAACAACATTTTGATATTTTTCTAAAAACTCTTCAATATTATTAAAAAGTTCAATTTGCATCATATATGATCTTCCGCATTGCTCACACGATTGTATGATAATTCTCTCACAACGTTTAAAATCAATTTTAAAATTTTTTTGAGAATATTGAGTATAAACTAAAATAAGTTTATCTACACCCAATTCATTTAAAAAAGGTAAAGTTTTTTCTAAAATTTTAGGATCAATTACCGCTAATGCTAAAGTAAAATGGGTTTTCGTTGTAATTTTTTCTTCTTTTCTTATTAATTTCAAAGCATAAAATTTTTTAGTTATTTCTAAAATTTCATAAGAATATAAAAAATTATCCTTTAAATTTCTCAAATAAATAATGTCCTTTTCTTTAACACGACGTACTTTAAGATGAGAGAATTCTTCATTTTTTAAATATAAAAACTCCACACCGCTTTCTTTACAAAATAAGAACCGCATTTAGAAAAATTTTTTAAACAAAAAAGGTAAAAATAATAAAAAAATTTCTATAGGTAAGATTAAAAAACTAATCCATCTAAAAAAAATATATCTTCTATTTTCACGTGCTTTTTTAAATTGTCTAAAATGAAATATAGCTAAAACAAAAATTAAAATATTAGCTAAAATCATCAACCAATAATTTAAAGTCATTTCAAAATGATTAAGAGCTAAGAGTAACATTCCTGTAAAAAAGATTAAGATTAAAAA
>NZ_JAENKR010000137.1:0-2136 GCF_016598965.1 Campylobacter sp. TTU-622 | reverse complement strand
TAATTAAGGAATACTTTAAGGAATTAAAAAAGTTATCTAAATAGTTTTTCGTTTTATTTTCTATAAATTTAACTTCTTGTTGAAAAAAATTTTGAGCTATTTTTTGACATTCTTTTGCTACTTTTCCATCACCTATAATAAAAATATTTTCATATTCCATTAAAATTCCTACTAATTATCAACTTGATTAAGTTTTTTATCATTATAATCATAAAAATTAAAATATTATAATTTAAATTATTTAAAAAAATAATAACTTAAAAACAAAAAGATATTTTTATAAACTCAATTTATTTCCATAAAAAACGAATTTTATTAACCACTTATTTAATAATATTTAGATCTTTATAAAGTAAAAATTTTTTTCAAAAAATCAAATTGATATAAATAAAGAATTGTTTAATTAAACTCATTTAAAAAATTAAAATGATTCTATTTTTATATAACATAAAATCAAAATTTGGTTTTTATAACAAACATTTCTTTAGTTTTCAATCATCGCTAAATAAAATTATTTAAAAATTTCCTATCGATCTTACCATTTTGATTGAGTTTAAAACTATCTAGTCTTATAAAACGTTTAGGTATCATATAAGCATTTAATTTATCTTTTAAAAAAGCTTTTAAATTAAGTTCTTTTTCACTTTCATAAAAACAAATAATCTCTTCTTTAAAAATACAAGCAGTATTTTTAATTTCTAAATGAGAATTTATAACACTCTCTATCTCTCCTAGTTCTATTCTATGTCCCATATATTTGATTTGATTATCTTTTCTTCCAAAACATAAAAGCTCTCCTAGCTCATTATAAGCTACAATATCCCCTGTTTTATAAAGCAAATCTAAATAATTATTATGTAAAGGATTTTGTATAAAAGCTTCTTTTGTTTTTTTGCTATCATTATAATAACCTAATGATAAACAAGTTCCCCTTATATAAAGTTCTCCTTTAACGCCTATTTCTTTAGGACTAATAAAATTCATATTCTCATCAAAGACTAAAAGTTCGGTATTTTTACAAGCCTTTCCAATAGGTAAAATATCCTCATCTTTAAATTCTCTCTCAGCCTTAAAAAAAGAACAAACATCAGTAATTTCCGTAGGTCCATAAAGATTAAAAAATTCCGTATTTGGTAAAGCCTTTCTCCAAAAATTAAGCTGTTTATTTGGCATAATTTCTCCACAAAAAAGAACTTTTTTAAGATAAAGATTAAAATCTTTCAAAGCATTAGTATTTGCAAAATAAATAAGCACCGAAGGCACCCAAAAAATCATATTTATTTTTTGCTCTTCTAAATAAGATAAAATTTTATTTGGAAAAGCAAAAAGATGATTAGGTAGTAAGTGAAGTGTCGCTCCTGCTTTAATGCTTGAAAATATATCTAAAATACTATTATCAAAATAAAACGGAGCCTGATTAGCTAAAATCTCATTTTCATTTAAATTAAAAGTTTCGCATACCCAAAAAGTATAATCAATCACGCTTTTATGAGAAATAGAAACACCTTTTGGCACTCCTGTACTCCCACTTGTAAAAAAAACATATAATAAATTTGTATCTATATGTCTTTCTTTAATTTCTTCTAACAAAGTCTCATCTATATCAAAATTTAAAAAATCTTCTGTATAAAGTGTAGGCAAATTTAAATCAAAATTTAAATCTTTTGAAGTAATTAATAGCTTTGGTTTTAAAATATCTATTACTTTTTCTATGCGTTCTTTTGGAGTTTTTTCATCTAAAAGAGTATAAAAATTTCCACTTAAGCTTACACCAAAAAAACTTATAAGACAATCAATACTTTTTGGCAAAAGAATCAAAATAGGACTTTGTACATAAGAATATTGTAAATCTTTAGCAATCTTACTTGCAAGCTTTTTACTTAAAACATTGAATTCTTTATAGTTTATACTTTTAAAATTTGAGCCAAAAGTATCTACAAAAGCTAGTTTTTCAGGAAATTTTAAAACACTTTTTTCTAAAAAATCATAAATATTTCTAACCATTATTATACCTTTAAAAAATTTTTATTATAATACTAAAAAACTAAAAAGATTTACTATGTTAATTAACAAATCCTATAAAATTAATTCTTGTGATGATGTTGAACTTAATATAAAAAGAGAAAGTAAGCTTGA
>NZ_JAENKR010000136.1:0-2144 GCF_016598965.1 Campylobacter sp. TTU-622 | reverse complement strand
AATAAATTCTAATTTTTAATCAAAACCCTTATTAACAAAATCTTTTATGTATTCTAATTCAATATTTACATAAAAGATTTTATAAACAATCTTACAATAAAGCTTTTTATATCAAATTTTAACTCTTTTTAAAGATTGTTATTTAGATTTTGTGAATTTTGTATTCTTTTTTTATCTTCTGAGATTAAATTTTTCTTAAACCACTTAACTACTAGATTAATAACCTCATCTTGATACCAATAAATATCTCCGTGATTTGCTCCCTTTATAAGGATATATTCTGCTTCATTACCCTCTTTCCTTAAAGCCTCGTAAAGTTGCTTGCTTTGTATTGGAGATACCAGTGTATCTGCACTACCGTGCATTATTAAAAAAGGTGGTTTTTTGCCTTTAATATGACCCAAAGGACTAGCAAAAAGTGCTTTTTTGGGGTCTGCTTGGATACTTAATCCTGCAAAATCTCTAAAAGCTACCCCATTTACCAATAAAGCTTCTGTTACAGCCAAAGAGTGATGTACCTCTTGTGCTTCTTTTGAA
Source organism: Campylobacter sp. TTU-622 (assembly GCF_016598965.1). Classification (NCBI taxonomy): domain Bacteria; kingdom Pseudomonadati; phylum Campylobacterota; class Epsilonproteobacteria; order Campylobacterales; family Campylobacteraceae; genus Campylobacter; species Campylobacter sp. TTU-622. Next base: position 1,607 of record NZ_JAENKR010000136.1, on the reverse strand, counting down.
AATCCTTCACCAATATTTAAAAGATTAGAAATTCCATAAATTGTAGCTACAGCTTGAACTTTAGAATCTTTATCTAAATATTCTCCTTGCTCAAAGCTTTTATCATCTGCCATTCCCACCATCTGAGCCAAATATCCTCCTGCTGAATCTCCCAAAACACCAATTTTCATCGGATCAATACCATATTCTTTAGCATGAGCTCTTAAATATCTTATAGCTGATTTTGCATCAACTACAAGGGCTGGAAATTTATCAGGAATTACGCGGTATTCCACAGAAGCTACAACAAATCCTGCTTTTGCTAGAGCCATTCTCATCTGAGAATATTTAAAATAATTAGCAGACATAAAACCACCTCCAGGAAAATAAAGAATAGCAGGTTTTAAAACATTAGTTTGAGGAATTAACAAAGACATATGCAAACCTCTAATACTACCATTTGTTGGCACCTGAGAATAAACAATATTTTCTATTGAATCAATTCTTATATCCTTTAATTTTACCTCTATAACCCTTACACCCTTTGTATATCCAAATAATCCAACATCTTGACCAAAACAAAAATTTAAAAAAATAAAAAATAATATTAGTTTTTTCATCATTTATCCTTAAATTTTAAAAGATTATATAACTTTTTCTTTAAGCTTTTATCAAGCTATAACTAAAAAATCGTTAAAATCTAAATATTTAAAATAATCAAAGAAGTTTTGAAGTCTTTATAAAAAATAAATTCGATTTAAAATTATAAATAAAAGTTTTAAACTATTTAGAAAAATTTAATTTATTTTAGCTTGTCAAATCTTTACTTTATAAGCATAATTTATCTTGCAATTTAAGATAAACTTAAATTGCAAAAATATTTTTTAAATGATTTGCATATTCGCTTAAATATTTTTCAACTTGAGGATTTTTAACCACATCATAACAAATAAAAGTTGGTAAAGCACTCATTCCTAAAAATTGATTTGCCTTATGCAAATGTAAATAAACACCATCAACTCCAACACCTTCAAAGAAATCATCTTTCTCATTAAAAGCTTCAGCTGGAGCATTCCAAGTAAGAGAAAACATATATTTTTTTCCTTGCAAAAGTCCGCCTTTGCCATAATTTTTAGTTGGATCTGTATGACTGCGTCCATCATTTGCAAACAAACGCGTATATCCAGCGGTAAAAACCTCGTCTATATATTTTTTAACTATCCAAGGCTCACCCATCCACCAACCTGGCATTTGGTAAATTATCACATCAGAATTTAAAATTTTTTGAACTTCATTCTCTGCATCATAGCCACGATCAATATGAGTTTCATTGATATTATAATCTAACTCTTTAAGAGTTTTGATAGCTAGATCGTGCAAAGTAAGATTAAGTTCACCATTAGAACTACCAAATTTTTTTGCACCATTGAGTAAAAGTATAGTGTTCATTTTAACTCCTTAAATAAAACTCCAAATAATACCAAAAAAATCATAAAAACCGGAGTAAAACTATCTCATATCAATCACATAACGAAATTTTGCTTTACCTGAAGTAAGATTTTCATAAGCTTTATCAATTTCGTTTGGCTTTATAAGTTCAATCTCTGGATAAATTTGATGCTTTAGTG
>NZ_JAENKR010000135.1:0-2164 GCF_016598965.1 Campylobacter sp. TTU-622 | reverse complement strand
TTATAATAATATTCAAATTATAAAATCAATTGCATTGCAAAAAGATATAGAAAAATGTGATATAGATAAACAATTTGATTTTATTTCTAAAAGTTGCAATGAAACTAATATTAATGAGCAAAAACTAAAAAAAGGTATCATCAAGAAATATATTTTTTCTTTCATAAAAGAGATTATGAAAAGTAAAGATCGAAGAAAATATATAGAAGGTTTTTTTGCGTCTTTACTTAGTATAGGTATTTGTATTATTGCTTTAATTTCAAATTTTATAAAAAGTGAAGATTTTGATTTTGTTTTTTATGCAAATATAGGATTTTTTGGAATTTTTGGAATTATTGGTTTTTGGGGTTTTAATAGCAATTTAGATGCTTTAAAATATTATGCAGATCTTTATGCTAAAGAATTTATTAGATTTCAAATATTTGATAGCAAATAAAACAACAAATAAGAAACAAGCCATTTTTAAATAAATATTTGATATAATTTCCTACATTAGTAAGCATTAAAATAATACCTTTGTCTTTTTTCGTTTTTAAATGGTTTTTATTTCTCATTTGCTTACTAAATCTTATAAATACTTGTTTTATATAAAAATTAAGTTAAAAGTCTTAATTTTTATCGAGTTTTTAAGGGGATACTCCATAACTTCATTCCCCGCTCTCCATATACTTATAAATCTAAATATAAGAAATCAAAATCCATTTATTAATTATCCTTTTTAAGTTCCTTTTTGTTTTAACAAAAAGGACTTAAGATAAGTTTTTTAAAAGGGAGAAAAAGTTTAGGTTTGTTTTTGTTTTTGGAGTTCAGTTATAAAAAAAACTATAAAAAAATTATAAAAATACTATAAATTAAATATAAATTAAGTATAAATATACTATAATTATAATACGAAAACAAAGACAAAGGATAAAAAATGAGAATTGAAGTTACTAAAAATAAGTTTTTTGATTTAGAAAGTGTTCTAAAGGGTGATAGAAAAAATATCTATAATAAAGACGCTTATGCTTTTTTAGAGTGCAAAGAAGAAAAAGATAATATTGCTAGATTTTTTGATTTGGGCGAAATTGCACTAAATTATAATCAAGAAAACAATCAAATTGAAGTCTATTTTCTTAAGTATGAGTTTTTTCAAGAGAGCTACGAAATTTTAAAATATCATATTGTAAATAGTATCAAGTTTGCTTTTGTGAGTGCTGAAGACACTTTTAAAAGATTATCTAACTTAAAGATTAATGTCAAAGATTTTATAAAAGAATAAGTGGGGTGGATTATGAAAAAAAATATACAGATTGATTTTAATAATAAAATGGTTGCTTTAGAACTTGATTATAACAAAGATTATGGAAATTTTTTTAAAAATATTGTTAATGAACTTTATTTAGAAAAAAAGGACTATATTAAGCTTAAGGGTTACACAAGAAAAATAAATTTTCAATTTGGTGTTGATCAAGAAAAGCAAAAAAGATTTTTACTGCTTTCTTATGAACAAATTGACAAAATAAAGAGCATTAATTTACTTATGTTGTCTGAAGCTTACAGACTTATCAATTTTATTGCAGAGAAAATTAATAAATAGAAAGGTTAATTATGGCTTCTTGGATTTTATTTGGAGTTACAACAATGATGTTTATTATTGGGATAAATTTAGAAAAATTCGTTCCGCCTAAGACTGAATTTGAAGAACGATTAGGTTACACATTAAAACCTGTTCTTTTTATATTATATGTTACTGCTTCAATCGGTGTATTTTATAACAAAGAAATGGCTAATCAAATTGTTGCTGGAATAATTAATTTTTTTGGATAGAAAAAAGGAGATACAAAAATGACTGAGGAAAAATTAACCAAAAAAGAAATGTTTTTAGCTTATGTTGTTTATATAGGTATTATTACTTTTATCACTATTTTTTTTAAAGAAATTTTAGATTTTTTAAAGTTAATTCCTATAGCTTTGCATTTTGTTTGGGATTTTATTTTTTTCTTATCACCTTATCTAATTATTGCTTTTTTATTTTTAGCAATATTTTCGATTGTTGGCTTAAAAAAAGGTTTTAATATTATTCTGGCAAGTTCTTTAATAATTATTCCTATAATTATTTCAATTTGCTATATTAATGAAATAAAATTTGATCGCGCGACAATTTTTATTAATTGCATTTTTA
>NZ_JAENKR010000134.1:0-2164 GCF_016598965.1 Campylobacter sp. TTU-622 | reverse complement strand
ACAATAAGTAGGGGCAAATGATAAAGCTAAAATCTCATATATTTCATCACTTAAAAAATCTTCTTTACGAAACAGAAAAAAGAACATTTGCAAAATATAAAGTAATATTAAAAAATATTTTAAGAATTTATGCAAATATTTAAAAAAGGAAATTTTAACTATTAATCTTTTATAAATATATACATTTGCTAAAGCAAAAATAAATAAAATTGCAGAAAAAAAAATAAAAGCCAACATAAATCAAATTATACATAAAATTATATTAAATTTTTATATATTTTTTTTTGATATAATGGAAATTCAACTAAAAAACAATAAAGGCTATTATGATGTATAGATTTGCGCCTTCCCCTACAGGAGATATGCATATAGGAAATCTACGTGCTGCAATTTTTAATTATATTTGCTCAAAACAAGATAAAAATGGATTTGTTTTGCGCATAGAAGATACAGATAAAATGCGAAATATAGAAGGAAAAGATGAAGAAATTAAAGAACTTTTAAAACTTTTTGGTATTTCTTGGCAACATCTATATATACAAAGCGAGAATTTAAATTTTCATCAAAAAATGGCTTTAAAATTAGTAAGCGAAAAAAAAGCCTTTGCTTGTTTTTGCACTGAAGAAGAACTTAGCAAAAAAAAAGAATTGGCAAAAAAAAATAATCAAGCTTATCGTTATGATGGTACCTGCGAAAAATTAAAAGATATTGATGTTTTAAACTGCAATAAACCTTTTGTTGTAAGACTTAAAAAACCAAAAAATGATATAAATTTCAAAGATTTAATTAAAGGAGAGCTTAATTTTAAACCTGATGATATTGATTCTTTTGTTATTTTAAGAACAGACAAAACCCCAACTTATAATTTTGCTTGTGCAGTTGATGATATGCTCGAAAATATAACTTGTATTATACGAGGCGAAGATCATGTCTCAAACACACCCAAACAAGAACATATACGCAAAAGTTTAAACTATGAAAAAGAAATTATTTATGCACACTTACCTATTATTCTTAATGAAAATGGTGTAAAAATGAGTAAAAGAGAAGCGCATTCTAGTGTAAAATGGCTTTTAGAATATGGTATTTTACCAGATGCAATTATTAATTATTTAATTTTACTTGGTAATAAAACTCCATATGAAATTTTTACCCTAGAAGAAGCATTGGCTTGGTTTGATATTAAAAAAATTTCAAAATCTCCTGCAAGATTTGATTTAAAAAAACTTTTACAAATCAATAGAGAACATATTAAAAAAATGTCAAATGCTAAACTTAACGAGCTTCTAAATTTAAATAAAGATGTAGCAGAATTAGCTAAATTTTACACTCAAGAATCAAGCACTTTGGTAGAGCTTAAAAATAAAATGAAAACTATTTTTTCTATCAAAGATTATGAAGATTTTAAAAAAGAATGTTTAATCATTAGGGAAAATTTAAAAGATTATAATCTACCTCAAGATTATGAAGATTTTAAAAAAGAATTAATGAAAAAAACTAATTTAAAAGGAAAAAATTTTTTTATGCCTTTAAGAATTATTCTTACAGGCAGCATTCATGGTCCAGAACTTAGTGACTTATATACTTATATAAAACCTTTCATTAACGACTTAGCAAGGATATAAAATGATTATAGATTCCCTAATACTTTCTTTAATCCAAATTTTACAAATTATTATCAATATTTATATATGGATAATAATTATCACAGCACTTATAAGCTGGGTAAATCCGGATCCTTATAATCCTATTGTTCAAATTTTATATAAATTAAGTGCTCCCGCTTATAATATAATTAGAAAATTTCCAACACGTATTGGAAATATAGATTTGGCACCTTTAATAATTATTTTAGCTTTACAATTTTTAAATATATTAATCTCAAATTTAGTGAGACAATTTTTATGAAAAAAATATTTTTAATTTTTTTATTGTCTAATTTTTTATTTGGAAATTCTTATAATCTAGAAGAACTAAAACAAAAAGATAATTCTTTAGCTAAAGATTATTATATTTATAGACTTTTAGAAGAAAATAATGTAAGTAAAAATGAAGCACAAAGTCTTAATTCTCATATTTTTCGTTATATAGGAAAAATAAAAACTGAACTTGAAAAGATAGTACCTGTTGCAACTTATATCAACCCTTTATATAAACAATGTTT
>NZ_JAENKR010000133.1:0-2234 GCF_016598965.1 Campylobacter sp. TTU-622 | reverse complement strand
TACTATTATCATTAAAGATAGATTCATCTTCTATACACTCTAAAGTGAAACCGCTTTTAAATAATATATTTTTATAATCTATAATATTATTCATAAAATCAAATTTATTATATCCTACTTGATAAATATTAGATAAATTATCTCTATTTAAATCACTTAATTCTTTTGAAACAGAAAAAATATGATCAAAATATTTATAAACATTAAAAATCTTTTCAAGATAAGGAAATCTTACATCAAATTCACCTTTCATATCATTATGAAGATAAATAATTTTTTTAGCATTTGTTTTAGCATAAGCAAATCTATAAACCCATAACTCCCCATAACCATCAAAACTAATCAAAGAATGAAATTTAGAATCTCCATATAAACATCTAAAATCACGTTCGAAACATTTTAAAAAAACAGTTTCTTGCTCTTGATTTGCTCGTTTATTTTTATAAATAGGATTATTTAATAACCAATTTTCTTCTTGAGTTTGACTTAAAATATTAGGATTACCGAGAATATAAACCTTATCTCTTATTTGATTAATATACTTCATGCAAGTTGAACTTTGTCTAACCTGCCATGAATCAATAGCAATATAAACATTATATTTATCAAAATTTAAATAATTTAAAAAATTTACAAAAGATACACTTATGCCATTATTACCCAATCCTCCAGGATAAATTAATAAATTTATTTTATTATTAGAAGTCTTATATATTTTTGAATCATTAAATTTATCAAAAAAGAAAAACTCAACAGCTCTTTGTGTTGCATTACCATCTTCATTTGGTAAAAATTTATCTTTAATCTCTCGAGAAATTTTACATTTTTCAAGCATTGTTGGATTTTGTAAAATTTCTAAAACTTCTTGAGAAGTTTTACAATAAACAGAATTTAACATTTCAATATCAAAATATAAGCCATGCTGTTTTTTATATTCTTGATAATCATAAATATAATAAATAATTGGTCTATTTAAAATCATAAAATCAAATGCAATCGAAGAATAATCAGTTATTAATATATCAACTATCGATAAAAGTTCATTAGTATCTATATCTCTAGGAACACTTAATACCTCATTATCTTTTAGCTTATTTTCTAAATTATAATGACCTCTAAATACAACATTAAATCCCGATTTTCTAAATATTTCAAGATCTTTTAGAAGTTTTTTAATATTCAACTCTGCTTTTTCAAATGAGTTTCGATATGTTGGCGCATATAATATAATCTTATCATCATTTTTAATATTTAATCTTTTTCGTATTTGTTGTTTTCTTAAGTTATTTAATTTTAAAGTAATATCAATCCTAGGATAACCACATTCATAAACTTTACCTTGAAAAATATTTTCAATATCATGCTTTTGTACTAAAACTTCAGATGTATGCTTATTTGGAGATATAATATGAGTTGATTGCAAAAAATCCTTCTGAGTAATTTCAAATTCCATAAAACTTCGTCTTATGTCTTTCCCTAAACATTTCCAAGGTGTTCCATGCCAAGTTGCTAAATACTTTTGCTCAGGTTTTCTTATAAAAAACCTACAAAAAGATCCCGAATTAATCAAATATTTTGCGCTAGATAAATATTTAAAATATAATTTAGAAAAATATTTTACAAAAATAATTTTTTTATTCTGTTTAAATTCTAAAGGAATAGATTCTAAATCTTGCAAAACCCATATATGAACAAAATTATCAAATCGCAAATCTTTTAAAAGATGTAAAAAAATTGCATAAGGATTACATGACATAAATTGTGCAGTATGAGTTTGATACAAAATAGCATTCTCTAAAATATCTTCATTTTCATAATAATCCAAATATATAGCTTTTTGTCTAAAAAAATTATCTTTTAAAAAGTTTGAATTTTGATCAAAAATATTATTGTTAATTCTATTTATTTGAGTAAAGAATATACATGCTTCTTCATAATTCTCTAGCTTCATTAAACAACTAGCTAATCTATAAAAATATTCTACGTGACAATGAGAATCTCTTTTAATAGCCTCTTTATAATATATAGAGGCTTGTTTAGTTTTTTCTTGTTTTTCTAAAACTATTCCTAATCTATAATGATATATAGAACAATGATAATTGGTTTCAATTGCTTTATAATAATATTTTTCAGATTTTTCCCAATCATAAAGCATCTCAAAACTAAAAGCTAATTTATAATATATTTTATCCAAATACTTTATACCAGTCTTTTGAATTTTATCTAAATAAGCT
>NZ_JAENKR010000132.1:0-2258 GCF_016598965.1 Campylobacter sp. TTU-622 | reverse complement strand
GTTCTAAATCTTCCTTATCTAAAGAAAATAAAGAAATATCTTTTACTCCTATAAAAATACTTATTATAGATAAAATAAAAAGCATTGATAATAAAACTCTTAGTTTTATAAAACAACTAAACAAAAATTTCCTTAATTAAAATAATGATAATAATTATTAAAAAATTATATACTATTTTTCTAAATTTTTTATAAAAATGATATTAATTTTCAATAAATATTTTAATATATATTTAATAAATTCAGTTTATTTTTTGATTTTATAGGTATAATACCAGTTTTAAATATACCAATCAGGAGGTCAAAATGGCTTTAGATTCGGCTAAAAAAGCAGAAATTATTGCTAAATTTGCTAAAAAATCAGGAGATACAGGCTCTACAGAAGTTCAAGTTGCACTTTTAAGTGCTAGAATTTCAGAATTAACTGAACATTTAAAAATCTACAAAAAAGATTTCTCTTCACGTTTAGGTCTTTTAAAACTTGTAGGACAAAGAAAAAGGCTTTTATCCTACCTTAAGAGAAAAGATCATAATAGTTATATAAAACTTATTAACGAACTTAAACTTAGAGATAAATAATTTTTAATTATTCTTGGGATTTGCCTATAAATCCCAAATTCTTTTATAGCCTTTTCTTTTTATATAAGGAATGTCATGAAAACAAAATCCTTAGAAAAACAATTGAAAAAAAATCATTTATATGCTTCAATACAAAAAATTAAAAAATTAAACTTAAATTCCAAATTTTTTACTACAAGAAGCATAAACATAAAAACAAATCAAAAAGTAAAAGAGCAAATTAAACAGATTGCAATAGAATTAAAACCCTGGAGAAAAGGTCCTTTTAAAATTGATGACCTTTTCATAGATTCTGAATGGCAAAGTTTTATAAAATTTAATATATTAAAACCTTTCATGAAAGATATTGAAGATAAAGTTGTTGCAGATGTTGGATGTAACAATGGTTATTATATGTTTAAAATGTTAAAATACAATCCAAAAAAGATTGTAGGTTTTGATCCTTCTATAAAATACAAATTGCAATTTGAGCTTATTAACGCTTTAGCTAAAACAGATATTAAATTTGAACTTTTAGGAGTTGAAGATTTACCAAGCTATCATCATAAATTTGATGTTATTTTTTGTCTAGGTGTGATTTATCACCGCAGTGATCCCGTTAAAATGCTAAAACAATTAAAACAAAGTCTTAACAAAGATGGAATTGTATTTTTAGATACTATGTTTATTAAAGACAAAAGGGAGGTTGCTTTAATTCCTAGAAAAACTTATTCTAGAATATCAAATATTTTTTTCATTCCGTCGATATTAGGTCTAAGAAATTGGTGCGAACGTGCTGGATTTAAAGAATTTGAAATTTTGGCTATTAAAAAAACAACTAAAAATGAACAAAGAAAAACAGAGTGGATTGACTCTTATTCTTTGGAAAATTTTTTAGATCCAAACAATCATAATTTAACTTATGAAGGTTATGAGTCACCTAAAAGAATTTATGTAAAATTAAAGGTCTGATAATGGCAAAAAAAGATAATTTTGAAGAGTATGCTCAATTAGAAGAATATGCATCACAAGAAGACATATCACGCATTAAAACAGAACTTGTAACATGTCCTGATTTAAATAATTCTCTTTCTGGAACCATTATTGAACTTTCAAAAAACTATGCAAAATCAATCTTAATTACCTCTCCAGAAATGATAGTAGATAATCAAGGACTTATATTTGATGCGTTTATTTTTTCTGCAGCAAATTATGTTGCACAAGCTGCTATAAACAAAGAATATTCTGTTCTAATAAGTTCAAAATGCTTTTTTTATGCCCCTTTAAAACTAGGAGATATTTTAGAACTTGAAGCTCATGCTCTTTTTGATGATTCATCTAAAAAAAGAGAAGTTAAAATTATAGGACATGTGAGTGAAATTAAAGTTTTTGAAGCAAATTTACAAATTGTTACTATGGATGATCATATATTTAAACTCAAAAGACCTCCTTCTAGTACAATAAAACAAGAAACTAAGGCAAATGAAAAAGAAACTAGTGCAAATGCAAACCCAGAAGCAATGGCTGCAACATTAATGGCTTCAATGGGAAAATAGTTATTTTGGATCCAAGGGAAGATCAACCCAATTATTAGGACATTCTTTATGGTAAATTCCACTTGCATCATAGTATTCCTTACAATCACTATAATACCTATTTGAAATTCCTCTTTCATTTACAAAACATCCAGAAAATAATAC
>NZ_JAENKR010000131.1:0-2259 GCF_016598965.1 Campylobacter sp. TTU-622 | reverse complement strand
TTTCAAAAGAAAGAGAACAAGGATGAATAATATATTTTTTTTCTTTACTAAATTCTAAATTAATTACTTTAAGTAATGCCATAAATACTTTCTTGAAAAAATAAAATTTTAATTGTAACAAAAACTTAGATAAGTTTTGTTTAAAAAATAAAATTATACAATAATTTTTTTAATAATGAGATTAACTCTCATAATTATATTTTTTATAAGGAGAACAATGAAAATTTCAAAATTAGCAATATTATCTTTAAGTGCGAGTTTAGCCTTAGCACAAGAAATTGGTAATTTAGATGAAGTTAGCATAGTAGGAAGTATAGAAAAAAGCAAGGAAGTTGATTATTTTAATCCAAGAAATATAACTGTTATTGATTCAGAAACCATTGAAAAAATGGGTTTTACTCAATTAGATGAAATTATGCGCTATGAAAGCGGATTTTTATCTCAACCCTATGGTTCTGATCTTGATACCACAGATTGGCTTAAATTAAGAGGCTTTGATGCAACCTTAACTTTAGATGGAACAGCCATCTATAAAGGTGGATATTTTGGCTTCTCTCCTGATATTTATGGTTTAGAAAAAATTGAAATTATAAAAGGAGCCGATTCAATTAGCTATGGATCATCTCAAAGTGGAGGAATTATTAATCTTATCAGTAAAAGACCTCAAAAAAAATCTTTTGCCGAAGTAGGTGTAAAGGTTGGAAATTTGCAACAAAATGGAATATTTTTTGATGTAAATGATCAATTTTTAAAAGATAATACTTATTTTAGATTAGTAGGTAATTATCAAAGAGAAAATGGACAAGTTGATAAAACATGGCAAGAACATTATTATATAGCTCCAAGCTTAAATATAGACATTAATGAAAAAACATCTTTAACTATTTTATCAAGTTTTCAATATGATCAAGGAGTTCCAACAACAGCTTTTTTTCCAGCTTATGGCACACTTATAAATACTCCAAATGGCTATATAGATCCAAATACAAATCTAGGTTCGCCTTTTAGCGATTATCTAAAAAGAAGTCAAGTTTCTTTAGGTTATGAATTTATTCATTATCTAAATGATGATTTATATTTTACTCAAAATTATAAATTCAATATGGAAAATAAAGATCAATTTTCTGTTAGTTTTTCTTATCTTGATGCTTCTAATCAAAATATTGCACATAGATCTTCTGTAATTGTAGATGGTATAGCAAGAACACATACTATAGATAATAGGCTTAATTACACTAAAAATTTTGGAAAAATAAAAAATGAATTTATCACAGGTATTGATTATCAATATGCTTATGTAAGAGGTAAATATGGTTATGGGACAGCAAGTGATGTCAATATTTTTTATCCAGATTATACTCCACAAACCAAAAGCGATGTTCCAACCTATCTTGTTAAACAATCTCAACTTGGTTTGTACCTAAAAGATAAAGTAAAAATTGATAATTTTATTTTTAATGCGGGATTACGTTTTGATAAAGCAAAAAGTGATTCAAAAAGTTTTGGAGCAAAAAGTGATTATAATGTAAATCATACCTCTTTACAAACTGGAGTAATGTATGTTTTTGATAATTTAGGATTAATGCCTTTTATTAATTATTCGCAATCTTTTAGACCTATAGCTGGAAATGATGGCAATGGAAACAATTACAAACCTTACGAAGGAAGACAATATGAAACAGGTATAAAATATCTTCCTTATTTTATGGATGCTGAATTTTATCTTACTTATTTTGATTTAAAAGAGAAAAATGCTCTTATAAATGCACCTAGTGGAAGTTTTGCCTCTATTCAAAGCGGAAAACAAATTTCAAAAGGAATAGAATTTAATTCAAATATCCACCTTAACGATATATTTAATTGGTTATTAGCTTATACTTATTATATTAAAACAGATACAGACTTAAATACCATAGAAACAATTAGAACTCCACAAATGCCTAAAAATACATTATCTTCTTATTTAATTTATACTTTTGCACTTAATAACAAAAGTTCTATTCAAACTATATTTGGAGTAAGATATGTAGGATCTAGTACAGATGAAGCAGGAAATAAAGGACTTAAAATTCCTTCATACACTCTTTATGATACAGGATTGGTGTTTAATTATGATAAATGGCAAACAAAACTTAATATAGATAATATTTTTAATAAAAAATATGTTAGTTCTTGTTATTATAGTTGTTATTATGGAGAAGGAATTAGAGCGAGTTTAAGTTTATCTTATAAATGGTAAAATAAATATTATTTTAACCG
>NZ_JAENKR010000130.1:0-2312 GCF_016598965.1 Campylobacter sp. TTU-622 | reverse complement strand
CTTTAAATTTCTTTGATAAATCAGTATTTTTAATGATGCTTGTTATTAAAACAGCACTATACTTAATATAGTTTTCATCAGCACTCATAACAATGTGGAACATTTTTATCCTTAAAATCTTGTTCCAAGTGTAAATTCAAAAGTATTTGTATCGTCACCTTTCTTTTTATTAAGCGGTTTGGCAAAGATGAGTTGTAAAGGTCCAATAGGAGTTATCCATTCTATGCCAATTCCTGTGCTCATTCTTTTAATTTCATCAAGATTTACTTTCCCTATCATACCATAGTCGAAGAATACACTACCACGTAATTTAATTCTATCTATAAGAGGAAAGCTAAGTTCTACAGAATTTGCAAAAGCTATGGTTCCGCCTATTTCATCTCCCCAACGATTTTTAGGGCTTAAAGTTCTATTTTCAAAACCGCGTACAGATTGAATTCCGCCTAAATAAATTCTTTGATTAATAGGAAGATAACCTGTATCCCATACTTTATAAAAACTTGCTTTATAGCGATATATAAGATCATATCCTATAAAATCTTGTAATCCTTGATAGAAATTAAACCTTGAGCTTGAAGAAATAAATTTTTGCTCTCCTCCAAGTCCAGCAAATTCTAATCCAGTTGAGATAATGAAACCTGAACGTGGGAGATAATAATCATCCGTATTATTAAAACCGATAGTTGGAGTTATAGAACTTTTTGTAGTTTCTCCAAGGCGATATCCAGTTCTTTGAAGAGTAGGACTTAGTTTATAGATATTACTTTTTTCAAGATTATAAGTTAAACTTGCGCTAAAATATCTTGCAAATTGTCTTCCTACTGTAATATCAAAACCATAATTTCTTTCAGAATAATTATCCCATTCATAATTACTTGAATAAATTGATCCTCCAAGGCTATATCTTGAGTCTAAAACTCTTGGATTTACAAGAGAAATTCTTCCAGAAAGAGTTTCATTATCTTTATCAACATTAACAGAGCTTTTAATACCAGAACCAAAGATATTAGTATCAGATAAAGAAGCATTTAGGAGTATTCCATTGCTAGAGCCATATCCTATACCACCTGAAATAGTTCCTGTGGAAGTTTCTTTAACTTCCACAATTAAATCAACATGAGTATCATCTACTTTTTCTTCTTTTATGTTAACATCTTCAAAATAAGATGTTCTTTTTAAAGCATTTCTAGAATCATCTAAATCAGTGCGGTTATATAAATTTCCTTCTGTAAGATAAAGTTCTCTTCTAATAACTCTATCTACAGTTCTTGAATTGCCTGAAATGATAACATTTCTAATATAAACTTTTTCATGGGGTGTTACTTTAAAAACAATAGAAGCTTCTTGAGTTTGATCATTTTTTTGTATATCTGGGAAGACTTCGACAAAAGCATAACCAAGATTTGCACTTTGAGTTTCTAAAGTTTTGATATCTTTTCTAATATTTTCTATATTGATAGTTTTATTAACTTGTGATTTTAAGTCTTTGATAGTTTTTTGATTGCTTTTTTCATCAAATAAAGGATTTTCTATAGTAATTTCTTTAATTTTATAAGGCTTTCCTTCTTGGATAAAATAAGTAAGATTTGCTTGATAAGTATCTGTATAAGTTCTTAAAAAAGGCTCTGAAACTTTAACATCTAAATAACCTTTTTTCATATATTCATCACTTATGCGTGCACTATCATTACTTAATTCAAAAATTTTTAATTTTCCATCATTTCTTCCCCACATCCAACCCATAAATTCTTCTTCTTTATTGACAATAACAGGCTCTATGTCAGAATAAGAAAATTTCTTTGCACCACTTAAATAAACATTGTTAATAATGATATTTTCGCCTCTATTAACAATAAATTCTACTTCTAAACCATCTGTATTTTCTAAACTTTTTTTCTTAAATTCTACAGTAGTATCAAAAAAACTTCTTGATTCATAATAAGACTTAATTCTTTGACTTGCTTCTTTAATGCTCGCTTCATCAAATAAACTCCCTTTTTTGATGCCTAAAATACTTTCAATTTGCTTTCTATCATTTGAAACTACTCCAGTAATGGTTATTTTAGCAATTGTAGGTTTTTCTGTAAGTATAATATCTATAATTCCATTTTTTTCTTCAACGGCAATATTGTTAAAATAATTTTGTTTGTATAAATTTAAAATTGCTTGATTGATATCTTCTTCTTTGAGCGTATTTCCTACTTTTAAGCCACTAATACTTAAAGCGGTTTCATTAGAAAGATGATAAAGTCCGCTAAATTTGACTTCTTTAATAACAATAGCATTGGAAAAAGTACAAAAAACACAAATAC
>NZ_JAENKR010000012.1:0-23489 GCF_016598965.1 Campylobacter sp. TTU-622 | reverse complement strand
TTATAAAAATAGTTGATTTTAAAATAGCTTTAAAAAAAAAGGGGGGGGGGGTATAATCATTTTTTATTTTTTTAAGGAGAAAATTTATGATTAAAACCTCATTTTATGCAAACAAAGTTTTATTAGGGTTAAGTTTGGGGGCTATTTTAAATGCAAATGCATTAGCAAGTCAAACTATTGATATAAATTATCAAGAATCAGGGAGTAATTTCCAAGATAAATTTCAATATGATAAAAATACTCAAACTTGGATTCCTACTTTTGGATTAAATGAAGATACTATTATAAATATTGGAATTTGGGATTTTCCTGATTATGATGGAAATGATGAAATTAATCAAGAAGAAATGAAACTAAATATCGAATTAGCTAAGGATAAAACTTTAACTTTTAATAATAACAATAAAAAATTACTAGCAGAACAAAAGAATCCAGTTAATATAAATAATCTTAATGCTAGCGCTAAAAAAGTTGAAGCTAATGATATTATATTTCATTTTACAAAACCTTCGACGATTAATGCAGATTTTAGTGTGGTAGGCACAACAGAAGATGCTCCAGTAAATGATGAAGAAGCGGGTTCAGTTATAGGTATAGGAGGAGGTGGTGCTTCTTTGGCCAATCAAATTAATACAGGTTCTTTAACTATCAATGGAAATTTTAATGCTTTTAAAACTTTGATTTTATCCAATGTAGAAAATGCTTTTAGGGTAAATGGAACAGCTACTATTAAAAATTCAAATTTTGGTATTTTAAGAACAAATTATAGCGAGCTTGAAGCAAATGATTTTGTCTTAATAAGAGCAAAAGAATTTAATAGTGATATTTTAGATAAGAGTACTAATAATGCGGCTGGAGCTGTTTTATTTAAAGATTTAAACTCTTATTTAAGTACCAATAATGAAATTTTAAAGGATAAAAACAAATATAAAGATATTCTTCATACTGGCTATACTATAGATATTTCAGCTTCGGATAATTCTTTTGGATCTCTTGTTGATTATAAATTTGATATTAAAAATTGTAGTGGTGATAAATGTTTGGTTATTAATGGAGGGGCAAATGCTAATGCTAAAAATCTTCTTACTCAATTAAAAGTAGATATAGTTGCTTTAGATGCATTATTGGCTGAACTAGATACAAGTGCTCAAGGTTATGAGTTGGCAAAAGCAGATCTTGAAAATCAAAAAAGCGAAATTCAAAAACTCATTAACGAGGCAAATGAAAATGGTGGCAAGATAGATGATGATAAATATTTACAAACCATAGCTCCAAATTTAGCAGGAAATGATAAAAATGCGGTTTTAGTTTTAAGGGATGTGGCTGTTTTATTGGGAGCAATAGGGGCTGATTTAGCCAGTAGAGAGGGTGTTGAATTAGCACTAAATATTAAAAAAGATACAGATAATACAGGAAAAAATATATCTAATCTCAACTCAGCTTCTAATGCAACTAATACCACCATAAACGTATCCAATGATGTAGCTATTACTCAAAGAATAGCAATGCTTAATAATCCTTATGGAAATTATGCTTTAAAAATGAGCAATCTAAAATTTGCCGCTTTAGAAAGTGATATGAGACCAAATTATATAAATGATTATGCTAATAGCGTATGGGCAAATGCTTTTGGTGGAGCTAATATTATAGATGGCGATAGTGCGGCTTTATATGGTGCTACTATAGGTGCTGATAAACAAGCAAAGGATAATGTTTTACTAGGGACTTATTTTACCTATGCAAAATCAACCATTAAAGATAAACTTTTAGAACAAAAAAGTGATAATTTTCAATTAGGTTTTTATTCTATAATCAATTTAAATCCTAAAACAGAGTTAAATTTAAGAGCTTATGGGCAAATTTCACCTACCAATCAAAATAATGTTTTAGTTGATGGAGCTTATAAGGCTGATTATACAAGCAAATTCTTTGGACTTAGTGCAAGTTTGGGTCATATATTTGATTTTAGCAATAATACTTTATTTATTAAGCCTTTTGCGGGTATAAATTATTATTATAGCTATACTCCATCTTATACAGATAAAGGACTTGTTTCTAAAAATATTGATTCTATGAGCAATAATTCTTTTTCTCTTGAAATAGGAGCTGAATTTAGAAAATATATGAATGAAAGTTCTTATCTTTTTATCACTCCAAAAATAGAGCAATTTATTATTAATAATGGAGATGATTATGTGGCAAATCTAGCTGTAAATAACGCTTTTTTTACAAGTGTAAAAGCAAATGATAATAAAAAAACTTACGCTCAAGTAGTATTAGGTGGTAATTTAAACATCAATGAAAGATTAAGTTTTAATGCTGGAGTTGGTGCTAAACAAATATTAAATGGTAAAGTAGACAATAAAAATGAAACCTATATAAGCGGACAAGTAGGACTTAAGTATAAGTTTTAATTGTTTGCTTGATTGATTAAATTTTTCTAATAGAGTTTATTCTATTAGAAAAATTCTTTTATTGCAAATATTTATTTTAGTTGAGTAAAGGATTACCATTTCCTGAGCCTTGAGTTTTGTATTTTTTGACTACTACACCTTTTTTATTAAATTCAAAAACAGTACTTTCATCTTTATCAAATCCTGGCAAAGAAGTAATTCTTGTAAAATCATAATACCATATCTCTTTATTGCCTATATTTGTTTTTCTTACAGGATGGCCTATAATTTTTTCTACATCTTCTTGTGTGCTTTTTCCTATAATAATAGTATCTAGTTTATTTTGATTAACTTCTAAACCTTTTTGATAGCAAGCACTTAAAATAAAACCTAAAAAAATCCATAAAATATATTTCATAAAAATTCCTTTTATTGTTTATTTTTTAAGACTTTTGAGATTTTTTGCTCAACTTTATATTGATTAAGAGCATAGACAGCCCAAACCATAGCAGGTAACCAACCAATAAGAGTGATTTGCAAAATAAGACAAATTAAAGCAGCAAAGGGTCTTTTAATAGTTAAAAAACCAAGCCAAGGCAAAATAAAACAAATTATTAATCTCATATTTATCCTTTGTTAAAATTATGAAATTTCTATTATACCCCCCCCCATAAAAATAAGCTTAAGTATAATTTTAAAGACTAGATTTTTGTAGAGTTTTGGTGAAAAATTGTAGATTAAAATTATTTTATTTCAATACCAAAAGGTATTGAAATTTATTTTTGTATTTCTAAGATACCCATCATACCCAAATCTTCGTGTTCTAAAATATGGCAATGATACATTCTAATACCTTCATAATTTTGCACCATTCTAAGTCTTAATTCTTCATTTGGACGCACATTAATGGTATCTCTTAAGGCTCTAAAATTTGCTTTTGTAGTTTTGTCATTTAATTTAGAGCTTATAAGTTCAAATTGTGTTCCGTGTATATGAAAAGGATGATCCATATGAGATTTATTTATAATAATCCAATCTTCTACTTCATTTAATTTTGATTTAAGATCAATGCGTTTCATATCAAAAACTTTTCCATTAAGTAAAAACATAGAAGCAAGAGATTTTTTTATCTCATCTTCACTTTTTTTATCTATGCCGTGCATTTGCATATGATCTTCACTCATGATAACTTCTTTAAAATTCTTAGGTTCTTTTTGTTTTTCGAATTTTTTTAAAGTTGAAGGGATATTGATAGGATTTTTTTCTATTTTAATATCTGCTAAAAATAAATTTTTAGGTTCTTCTTTTACAAGCATTTTATCCCTATCATAATAAAGACTTTCTAATTTAAACTCACCAAATTTATCAGCTTTTATTAAAACTTCAACCCTAGAAGCAGGGGATAAGAATAATTCTTCTTGTTCTATAGGTTTTTCTATAAGCCCTCCATCTGTGCCAACAAGAATGAATTTTGCATTTTGAATTTTTAAATTTAAATATCTTGCTGAGCAAAAATTATAAATACGTATCCTTTCTGCATTGATTGTAATTTTTGGTTTTAATTGTCCATTGATTAAAACGATTTCTCCTTCTCTGCCATTGAGCCAATCATTTAAATTATTTTCAGGAATTTGAGCTTTATCATCTAAGCGTAAATCACTAATAACTAAATCTTTTTCTTCTAAATGAGATAAAGCATCTTTTTTAGCTTTTACTACAAAAGCTCCAGCTAGACCCATAAAAACTTGTTTGGCTGTGATGTAGTGAGGGTGTGGATGATACCAATAAGTTCCTGCACAATTTTGCGGTAAAGTAAAGCGGTAAATTCTTTCTCTTCCTGCTAAGATAGGATCGTGAGGATTGCCATCTTGATCAGGTGGCACCGGAAGTCCGTGCCAATGGATCGTAGTTGGCTCTTTGAGTTTGTTTTTAACTAAAATTTCTATAGTATCTCCTTCATAAACTTCTATTTTAGGTCCAGGAATAAGATCATTATAAGTGTAAAATTTGGTTTTAAAACCCTTAATAATTTCTAATTGACTTTCTTTAATTTCTATGGTAGCTCTAAAAAAATTTTTTTCTTTGCTTTCGTTTTTTAGAAGTTTTAAAGAATTTAAATTTTGATGTGCTGGGAATTTTTCTTCATCTATTAAATTTACTTTTTTGCTTAATTTTATAAAACTTGTATCTATATTTGAAGAGTGTGCTAAATTCATAGAATGCATATTGTGCATATTATGAGAATTTGCAGCATAAGCTATACTTGCACTAGCACCTGCTAAAATATTAAATTTTAAAAATTGTCTTCTATCCATTTTTATCCTTTTTGCTTAGATTTTTCATTATATTATTTAAAATTTAAATGTTAGTAAATGTTAAAATACGCATTATGAAATATTTTTTAAGGTAATAAAATGTTTGATTTTAATGTAAAAACTCCAGCTTATATTTTAGAAGAAGAAAAATTGCGTAAAAATTGTGAGTTGTTAGCTTTTGTAGCAAAAGAAAGCGAAGTAAAAATTTTATTGGCTTTAAAAGGTTTTGCTTTTTCAGGAGCTTTAAAGATAGTAGGAGAATATTTGCAAGGTTGCACTTGTAGCGGACTTTGGGAAGCTAAATTTGCTAAAGAATATATGGATAAAGAAATTCATACTTATTCTCCTGCTTTTAAAGAAGATGAAATAAAAGAAATTTCAGATTTATCTCATCATATAGTGTTTAATTCTTTATATCAGTTTGAAAAATTTAGAAATTTATGCTCTAAAAATTCCTTAGGACTTCGTTGTAATTTAGAATTTTCTTTAGCACCAAAAGAGCTTTATAATCCTTGTGGAAGATATTCAAGACTTGGAATTTTAAGTAAAGATTTAGAAAATGCAAATTTAAGCGACGTAAAGGGACTTCATTTTCACGCTTTATGCGAGGAAAGTGCTGATGCTTTAGAAGCTGTTTTAAAAGTATTTGAAACAAAATTTGGCAAATGGATTAAGAAAATGCAATGGATTAATTTTGGAGGAGGGCATCATATAACCAAAAAAGGTTATGATGTGAAAAAATTAATTAGGCTTTGTAAGGAATTTAGCGATAAATATGGAGTGCAAGTATATCTTGAACCTGGTGAGGCAGTTGGTTGGCAATGTGGTATTTTACTAGCAAGCGTAATTGATATAGTAGAAAATGAGAAAAAAATAGCCATTTTAGATGTTTCAAGTGAAGCTCATATGCCAGATACTATTATTATGCCTTATACAAGTGAGGTTTTAAATGCAAGAATTTTAGCAACAAGAGAAAATGAAAAGATTTCAAATTTGCAAAAAGGAGAATTTGCTTATCTTTTAACAGGTAATACTTGTTTGGCTGGAGATGTAATGGGAGAATATGCTTTTAAAAAAGAATTAAAGCGAGGGGATAAAATAGTATTTTTGGATCAAATTCATTATTCTATAGTTAAAAATACCACTTTTAATGGAGTAATACTTCCTAATTTAATGCTTGCAAATAAACAAAATAAACTTCAAATGGTGAGAGAATTTTCTTATGAAGACTATGCTAGAAGGAATTAATATTATTCCTAAATAGCATAAAATAATTTATATTAATGAATTTTTGTAAATTTTAATTGAGATTTTTTATAGAATATTTATAATAAGCATTTATATTATATAATATCTATATTATAGCTATTTGAGCAAATTTTAAGCCTTAATTTTTTTTATAAAATTCAGTTTTTTTTAAAACAAATCATACTAAGATAAAACTTGTATAAAATAAGGTAAAATCAAATATTAGGCTATATTTGCATAATAAAAACTTATTTTATTTCCTAAATTTTTAGCAAAGAATTTTATCTAGGATTTTGTATGGATTTAGCAAAATTAAGATTAGCTAGAAGTCTTTATTATCAGTGCTTTGGAGAACTTTTTGTATTTTCTTTTTCTAAGCAACGATTAGCTTTTTTAAATGATTGTCTAAAGATGATGAAAGAAACTTCATTTGATGAAAATTTAATTAATAGTTTTGATATTTTGATTGAAAATTCTAAAACAAAATTAAATTTATTTTTTGATGAATATGAAAATCTTTTTTTATCTCTTAAAAATTCTATTCCTATAACTTTTTCTTATATTGAAGAAGGTTTTGAAAATTCAAGAGCACTTATTTGCGTTAGAGAAATTCTTATAAAAAGCAAAATAAGGCGTAATGAAAAATTTTTCAAAGAAAGTGAAGATCATATAGGATTTTGCTTTTTTTTAATGAGTGAGTTTTTAAAACAAGAAGAAGATATTTTGGCAAAAGAATTATTTGAAAAAGTTATTAATCAAAGTATTGATGAGTTTATTATTTTAATTTTAGAAAATGAAGAAGCAAAGCTTTATAAAGAAGTAGCTTATATCTTAAGTGCTTTTATAGAATTTGAAAGATCTTGTTTTGGGCTTGGCAAAAATATAAGAAATACTACTAAAAAAGTACAAAATGATTTATCTAGATCTGAATTCTTAAGAAGAGAGGTAAATAAAAAAAGGAGGTTGGGTGAAAAATCGTAGAGAATTTCTTAAACGATCAGTATTAGCTTTAGGTAGTGCTGGGTTGTTATCTGGTGCAAGTTTAGCTTTGGCTAAAGATGAAGATCGCAAAGATTTAATCAAAGGTAAAAGCAAAAAAAAAGAAGTGCTTTTTCAAAGAAGTACTAATTGGGAAAATTATTATATAAAGGCTGAGTGATGTCAAGTATGAATGCAAGTATTAAACTTAATCGTCGTAATTTTTTAAAAATGGCTGCACTTTCTTCTTTAGCAACACCTCTTTTAGCAAGAAGTGAAAACATTAGAGAGGTAAATGATAGCGAAATTAAAGAAGCTTATGAGGGAAGTAAAAAAGTAAAAACAATTTGTACAGCTTGTTCTGTTGGTTGTGGCATTATTGCAGAAGTGCAAAATGGTGTTTGGGTACGTCAAGAAATTGCCCAAGATCATCCTATAAGTTTAGGCGGACACTGCTGCAAAGGTTCTGATATGATCGATATGGTGCGTTCTCATGTGCGTTTAAAATATCCTATGAAAAAAGAAAATGGAGAGTGGAAACGCATTTCATACGAACAAGCTTTAAGTGAAATTGGAGAAAAGCTAGCCACTTATCGCAAAGAAAATCCTGAAAGTGTTATGTTTTTAGGTTCTGCAAAGCTTAATAATGAACAAGCTTATTATATAAGAAAATTTGCAGCATTTTTTGGAACAAATAATGTAGATCATCAAGCTAGAATTTGACACAGCGCAACAGTCGCCGGTGTGGCGAATACATTTGGTTATGGCGCTATGACAAACCATCTTGGAGACATTCAAAGAAGTAAATGTATTATTATTATTGGAGCAAATCCAGCAGTAAATCACCCAGTAGGCTTTAGGCATTTTTTAAAGGCAAAAGAAAAAGGTGCTAAACTTATAGTTGTAGATCCTAGATTTACAAAAAGTGCAGCTAAGGCAGATATTTATGCAAGAATTCGTCCAGGAACAGATATTGCCTTTATGTATGGAATGTTAAAAATTATTTTTGATGAAGGTTTAGAAGATACAAAATATATTGATGAAAGAGTTTTTGGTATAGATAAAATTCGCGAAGAAGCTGCAAAATGGACAGCTGAGGAAGTAGAAAATGTTACAGGAATTCCAAAAGAACTTTTAATAAAAATTACCTATGAAGTCGCTAAAAATAAACCAACTACGCTTATTTGGGCTATGGGTTTAACTCAACACACTGTAGGAACTTCAAATACACGTTTAGCACCTATTGTGCAAATGGTACTTGGAAACATAGGTAAATTTGGCGGTGGAGTTAATATCTTACGCGGACACGATAATGTTCAAGGTGCTTCAGATATGGCGTGTTTGAGTGAAAATTTACCAGGTTATTATCCTTTAAATGAAGCAACTTGGAGATATTACGCTAAAATTTGGGGTGTGGATTATGAATGGCTTTTAGGGAATTTTGTAAGTAAAGATTGGATGCATAAAACTGGACTTTCACTTGCTAGATGGTGGGCAGCAGCTTTAAATGGAAAAGATGGAAATGATGCTATTGATAATGCAGGAACGCCTTTAAAAGCTTTAGTAGTTATGGGAAATGGTATTACTTCGACCGCACAACAAGCTAAAGTTAAAGAAGGTTTGGAAGCTTTAGAACTTTTAGTTTTGGCAGATCCTTTTGTAAATGAAGCAGGAATCATCGCAGAAAGAAAAGATGGAATTTATCTTTTACCTGCAGCAACGCAGTTTGAAACAAGTGGAAGTGTAACTGCAACAAATCGTAGCGGACAATGGAGATTTAAGGTTGTAGATCCACTTTATGAAAGCAAAGAAGATCAAGAAATTTTATTTGAGCTTGCTAAAAAATTAGGTTTTTATGAAGACTTTACTAAAACTTTACGTGATGAAAAAGGTGAAATTGTTTGGCCTGAAAATGCTACAAAAGAAATTGCAAAAGCAGTTAGAAGTATAGGACTTAATGGTTGGAGTCCTGAGAGGCTTAAAAAACATACTTTGTATTGGGATAAATTTGATGAGGTAACTTTAGAGGGAAAAGATGAAGTTGCGGGTGAATATTACGGACTTCCTTGGCCTTGCTGGAGCGATAAACATCCAGGTTCTCCTGTACTTTATAATACTGATATCGAAGTGGCAAAAGGCGGTATGGGTTTTAGAAATAATTTTGGGCTTGAATATGAAGGTGAAAGTTTATTAGCTAAAAATGCACCTTTAAATTCACCTATTAATGTAGGATATCCGCAAATCACTAAAGATAATATAGAAAAAGTTTTAGGCATTACTTTAAGTGCAGAAGAAAAAGAAAAAATGGGATCAACTTGGTCTTATGATGATAGTGATATTATTGCGACTAAATGTATAGAAAAAGGTATTGTTCCTTATGGAAATGCTAAAGCTAGAGCTATTGTTTGGACTTTTAAAGATAAAATTCCACTTCACCGCGAACCACTTCATTCTCCAAGAAATGATTTAGTGCAAAAATATCCTAGTTTTGAAGATCAAAAAGCACTTTATCGTGTGGATACTAAATTTATTTCTGTGCAACAAGCAAAAGATTATTCTAAAGAATTCCCACTTAATCTTGTTACTGCAAGGCTTGTAAATTTAAATGGTGCAGGTATGGAAAATAGAGCGTCTATGTATCTAACACGCTTAACTCCTGAAATGTTTTGCGAGATTAATCCTGAGTTAGCAAAAGAGCAAGATATTAAAGCAGGGGATATGATTTGGGTGCATTCTCCAGAGGGAACTAAAATTCATGTTAGAGTAAAGGTTAATCCAGGCATAGCAAAAGATATGATTTTCTTACCTTTTCATTTTACGGGTGTAATGCAAGGAGTAGATTTAACTCACAATTTCCCTAAAGGAACTAAACCTTATGCAAGTGGAGAAAGTGCAAATACTGTAACAAATTATGGTTATGATATTATGTGTCAGATTCCAGAGACTAAAGGTGGGCTTTGTAGAATCAGCAAGGATGGAAAATGAGTAAAATAAATTTTGCAAATTTAGAAAAAGAACGTTTAAAATTCTTTTGTGATAATGAGCGTTGTATCGATTGTAATGGCTGTGCGGTAGCTTGTGATGAAGCGCATGAACTTCCTATTCATATTCGCCGTCGTCGTGTAATCACCTTAAATGAAGGAATTCAAGGAAAAGAAGTTTCAACTTCTATTTCTTGTATGCATTGTGATGATGCTCCTTGTTCTATTGTTTGTCCTGTTGATTGTTTTTATATTCGTGCTGATGGTATTGTTTTGCATGATAAAGAGATTTGTATAGGTTGTGGATATTGTCTTTATGCTTGTCCTTTTGGGGCTCCTCAGTTTCCAAAAGATAGTGTATTTGGTAATAAAGGCATTATGGATAAATGTACTATGTGTGCAGGAGGTCCTGAAGAGACTAATTCAGAAAAAGAAAGAGAACTTTATGGGCAAAATCGTATTGCAGAAGGTAAAGTGCCAGTATGTGCGGCTATGTGTTCAACAAAAGCACTTTTAGTCGGCGAAAGCTCTAAAATAGAAGAAATTTATCACAATAGACTTACAAATAGAAATTATGGTATTTTAAATCCTTCAGAAAGTATAGAATGGAAAATTGCTTATACTAGAAAGGAACGCTTATGATAAAAGTATTAATAGCACTTTTAACAAGTTTTGTAAGTTTATTTGCCTATGGCAATGAGAGAATGGGACAAGATACTCAAATTTGGGATTTTCATCGTATCACAAATATCCCAAATTATGATAATTTTGGCAAACTTTGGACAACCTTACAAGGTGAATATATAGCCACTATAGCTTTAATTGCTATAATTGCAGTATTAGCTGCTTTTGCTTTACATTATATGATAATAGGACCTAAACAATTCTCTCACGATGGAAAGAAAATTTATGCCTTTACTTTATTTGAAAGAATTTTTCATTTTATAGCAGCAATTTCTTGGGTTATTTTAGTTCCAACAGGATTTATTATGATGTTTGGATCTTATTTTGGAGGAGGAGTTTTTGTAAGAGTTTGTAAAAATTTACACGCTTTTGCAACAATTTTATTTATCATTTCTATTATCCCTATGTTTTTATGCTGGATTAAAAGAATGCTTCCTGCAAGTTATGATATTAGATGGATGATGATAGTTGGAGGTTATTTAAGTAAAGTAAAACGTCCAGTACCTGCAGGTAAATTTAATTTTGGTCAAAAGTCTTGGTATTATATTGCTGTATTTGGTGGCTTTTTGATGATAATTACAGGTGGATTTATGTATTTTCTTGATTTTAATTCTGTAGCAATTCAAAATCTTTTTGGTTTAACTCAAATTGAACTTTTAAGAATTTCAGCCATTATTCATAATTTCTTAGGAATAGTATGTGCAGTATTTTTTGGAGTACATATTTATATGGCTGTTTTTGCTATAAAAGGAAGTATCCATTCTATGATTAATGGTTATAAAGAAGAAGAAGAAGTTTATATACTCCATTCTTACTGGTATAAAGAACTAAGCAATAAAAAACAGATTGAACCTACTTTCTCTTATGATTCTAGTGTGAAAATTTGATGTGTTTTTATTATGCTATAATTTCCTAAAATTAGTTTAGGAAATTATATGCAAGAACAAATTCAAATTACAAGAAAATATTTTTATGAATTTTTTTCTTTAGCTTTTGATTTTATAGATGAAGAAAAATTTAATATTTTTATAACGCAGGCAAAATTTTTAAGTCAAATTCCTTTAGAAGATAAGCTTACTAAAGATTTTGAGATTATTTTAACTTATGATTTAAAAACTTTTTTACAGGAACAAAATGCAGTATTTTTTGATTTTTCTTATGTAAATGTTCCTACTACAGCTTCGTTTTATGATGAAGGAAGAGATGATGGTAGAAAAAAACTCCAAGCTTGTGCAATTTTACGTAAAAGTCCTTATAGAAAAGATGAAAAATCATCACAAAGTGAAGATGAATTTGGTTTTATTTTCGCTTTAATGCCTTATTTGATTGATTTTGATAAAGAATTAGCAAAAGAATTTTTTGAAAAAATTTTAAATTCAGTAATTGATGAATTTATTGAAAAATTAAAAATTCATAAAAATTCTAATTTTTTTATCCATTTTGGAAATATTATGGAGGTATTTTTTAAATTTGAGAGAAGTATTTTGAATTTAGAAAAACCTAAAAAAACAACTTCTAAAAGCATAGCCGATATTGCCTTAGAGCGTTTACCTTATGAATCAAAACTTCCAACTCAATTTAGTAAAATTAATATTGATGAGTTAAGCAAACTTTAAACTCTATAATCGTCCTTTATTTTATTGATAATTTACGCTTTTAATTTTTTTTTATATTTAATTATGTAGAATTTGAATAAATTTGAGTATATTTATCGATATATAGAGTATTTAAAAATATTCAAAATTTACTTAAAATTATAAAAAGGGGAGTATATGAATGGAAATTCATCAAGGCGTAATTTTCTTCGTAAGTCTTTAAAAGTAGGAGCAACTGCTTTAGTTGTTTCAAGTGTAGCAAAAGCAGCAACACAAACAGAACTTTTAGATAAAGAAAAGAATGTTATATTTGGCAAAAGCAATAAAAATGAAGTTCTTTATCAAGAAACAGCTCATTGGGAAGCTTATTATAAAGCAGCTTATTAAAAAACTAAAGAAAGGAATAAAATGGTATTAGCTAGAAGGAATTTTTTAAAATTTGCAGCTATATCTTCTTTAGCAACTAGTGCTTTTGGTGTAGAAAATAAAAATTTACGTCAAGCTAGCGAAGAAGAAATTGCAAATCCTTATCCTAATTCAAAAATAGTTCGAACAATTTGTACTATTTGTAGTGCGGGTTGTGGGATAAAAGCCGAAGTTCAAGATGGTGTTTGGGTGCGTCAAGAAAATGCTGTAGAACATCCTATTTCTCAAGGTTCTCATTGTTGTAAAGGGATTGATCAAATTGATCTTACCAAATCAAAACAACGTATTAAATATCCTATGAAAAAAGAAAATGGTAAATGGATTCGTTTAAGTTGGGAACAAGCTATTAATGAAATAGGCGATAAGATGCTTGATATCCGTAATGAAAGTGGACCTGATAGTGTTATGTTTTTAGGTTCTGCTAAATTTAATAATCAACAAGCTTATTATTTTAGAAAATTTGCAGCTTTTTGGGGAACAAATAATATAGATCATGTAGCTAGAATTTGACATAGTGCAACAGTTGCCGGTGTGGCAAATACATGGGGTTATGGTGCTATGACAAATCATTTTGGCGATGTTTGTAAAAATTCAAAAATGATGATTATTTTTGGAGCCAATACTGCGGTTGCAAATCCTATAGGTTTTAAACATTTACTTCGTGCAAAAGATCGAAATAATGCAAAATTAGTTGTAGTAGATCCTGTTTATACAAAAACTGCTGTTCATGCAGATGAATACGTAAGAATTCGCCCAGGGACAGATATAGCTTTAGTCTATGGTATGCTTCATCTTATCTTTAAAAATGGTTGGGAAGATAAAGAATTTATCAAAACACGTTCTTATGGTGTTGATGAAATCAAAGAAGAAGCTGCAAAATGGACTCCTGAAGAAGTTGAAAATGTCACAGGTGTTCCAGCAGCTCAACTTGAAAAAATTACTCAAATGCTAGCAACAATTAAACCTGCTACACTTTTTTGGGCTTTAGGTATTACTCAGCATTCTGTTGGTAGTTCAAATACGCGTGTTTTAGCGATTTTACAACTTGTTTTAGGTAATGTAGGTAAAGAAGGAGCTGGAACAAATATTATTCGCGGACACGATAATGTTCAAGGCGCTACTGATATGGGTTGTCTAGCTGATACCTTACCAGCTTATTATGGTTTAGGTAATGATGCTTGGGAGCATTTTTGTAATGTTTGGGGAGTGGATATGGAATATATGAAAAGTCGTTTTGCACCCCCAAGTGATGGTAAAAATTGGATGAATGAGAAAGGATTTTCTCTTGCTAAATGGTGGCAAGGCGTTAAAGGTGTTATACCTTATGGGAATGATAAAGTCGTTTCAAATTCAAACATACGTGTTCTTTGGGTTCAAGGCACGGGAATTACTTCTATGGCGCATACGGTTAAAATTCAAGAAGCTCTTAAAAAACTTGATATGATAGTTATTGCTGAACCTTTTGTTAATGAGGTAGCGGTTTTAGCTGATCGTCCAGATGGAATTTATATTATTCCAGCTTCAACTCAATTTGAAAGTGAAGGTTATGTAACAGCTACAAATCGTGCTATGCAATGGCGTTCTCAAGTTGTAAAACCAATATATGAAAGTAAAGAAGATCAAGAAATTATGTTTGCTTTTGCTAAGAAATTCGGTTTTTATGATGAATATACACGCGGAATGAAAATGCAAGTGTTAGATTATGAATTAAAACAGGTGAAAACAGATAATGAATCTTTTGTTTGGCCTGATGATGCAACAACTGAGATGAGTAATGGACTTTTAAGCATAGGGTTACGTGGAATTTCAGCAGAGCGTTTAAGAAAGCATCAACAAAATTGGGAAAATTTCGATCCTGATACTCAAGAAGGTTTAAGTGGAGAAGTTAAGGGTGAATATTACGGACTTCCTTGGCCTTGTTGGGATCAAGAACATCCTGGAACTGCTATTTTATGGAATAAAGATATTCCTTATGCGCGTGGAGGTATGGGATTTAGAAATCGTTTTGGATTAGAACATAATGGAGTAAGTCAGCTTGCAGATGATTCTATAAGCTTAAAAGATTGTAAGGTCAAAGGTGGATATCCGCAAATCACTAAAGATAATATAGAAAAAGTATTTAATATTAAGCTTAGTAATGAAGAAAAAGCTAAAATGGGATCTAGTTGGAGTACTGATATTTCAGGTATTATCTTGGAAAAATGTCGTCAATTAGGAGCTTGTTGTTTGGGAAATGCTAGAGCTAGAGCTATAGTTTGGGAATTTGCTGATCCTATTCCTAAACATAGAGAACCTATCCATTCTCCTCGTTGGGATCTAGTGCAAAAATATCCTACTTGGGACGATCAAGAAAAACCAAATTTCCGTGTCACCACTGCTTTTAAAAGCGAACAACAAAGAAAAGATTGGAGTAAAGAATTTCCTATTATTGTTTCTAGTATGCGACTTGTTAATCTTAGTGGCGCAGGTATGCTAGAAAGAACAAGTAAATATTTAGCAGCTATTACTCCTGAAATGTTTGCAAATGTTCATCCTGAACTTGCCTTAAAGTATGGTATAAAAAATGAAGATATGATGTGGATACATTCTCCTCAAGGAACAAAAATAAAAGTAAAATGTGTTCATAATCTTTCAGTAACTCCAGACAGAATTTGTATGCCTTATAACTTTGCGGGGATATTACAAGGAGTAGATTTAAGTCACAATTATCCAGAAGGGACAAAACCTTATACTATAGGTGAGAGTTCAAATACTATTACAAACTATGGTTTTGATATTAATACGCAAATTTCTGAATTTAATGCAGGTCTTTGCAGGATAGAAAAGGCATAAATATGACTAGAATAAAATTTTTTGTAGATACTCAAAGATGTACTTCGTGTTTTGCTTGTCAAGTGGCTTGTTCAAGTGCGCATGAAGTACCTGTAGAAATTAATCGTCGTAAAGTGGTTACTTTAAATGAAGGAATTCAAGGAAAAGAAGTTTCAACTTCTATTTCTTGTATGCATTGTGATGATGCTCCTTGTTCTATTGTTTGTCCTGTTGATTGTTTTTATATTCGTGCTGATGGTATTGTTTTGCATGATAAAGAGATTTGTATAGGTTGTGGATATTGTCTTTATGCTTGTCCTTTTGGGGCTCCTCAGTTTCCAAAAGATAGTGTATTTGGTAATAAAGGCATTATGGATAAATGTACTATGTGTGCAGGAGGTCCTGAAGAGACTAATTCAGAAAAAGAAAGAGAACTTTATGGGCAAAATCGTATTGCAGAAGGTAAAGTGCCAGTATGTGCGGCTATGTGTTCAACAAAAGCACTTTTAGTCGGCGAAAGCTCTAAAATAGAAGAAATTTATCACAATAGACTTACAAATAGAAATTATGGTATTTTAAATCCTTCAGAAAGTATAGAATGGAAAATTGCTTATACTAGAAAGGAACGCTTATGATAAAAGTATTAATAGCACTTTTAACAAGTTTTGTAAGTTTATTTGCCTATGGCAATGAGAGAATGGGACAAGATACTCAAATTTGGGATTTTCATCGTATCACAAATATCCCAAATTATGATAATTTTGGCAAACTTTGGACAACCTTACAAGGTGAATATATAGCCACTATAGCTTTAATTGCTATAATTGCAGTATTAGCTGCTTTTGCTTTACATTATATGATAATAGGACCTAAACAATTCTCTCACGATGGAAAGAAAATTTATGCCTTTACTTTATTTGAAAGAATTTTTCATTTTATAGCAGCAATTTCTTGGGTTATTTTAGTTCCAACAGGATTTATTATGATGTTTGGATCTTATTTTGGAGGAGGAGTTTTTGTAAGAGTTTGTAAAAATTTACACGCTTTTGCAACAATTTTATTTATCATTTCTATTATCCCTATGTTTTTATGCTGGATTAAAAGAATGCTTCCTGCAAGTTATGATATTAGATGGATGATGATAGTTGGAGGTTATTTAAGTAAAGTAAAACGTCCAGTACCTGCAGGTAAATTTAATTTTGGTCAAAAGTCTTGGTATTATATTGCTGTATTTGGTGGCTTTTTGATGATAATTACAGGTGGATTTATGTATTTTCTTGATTTTAATTCTGTAGCAATTCAAAATCTTTTTGGTTTAACTCAAATTGAACTTTTAAGAATTTCAGCCATTATTCATAATTTCTTAGGAATAGTATGTGCAGTATTTTTTGGAGTACATATTTATATGGCTGTTTTTGCTATAAAAGGAAGTATCCATTCTATGATTAATGGTTATAAAGAAGAAGAAGAAGTTTATATACTCCATTCTTACTGGTATAAAGAACTAAGCAATAAAAAACAGATTGAACCTACTTTCTCTTATGATTCTAGTGTGAAAATTTGATACTGTTTGACTTTCTAAAAATTTTTTAGAAAGTCTTTATAATTATTATCTTATTTTATTATGATTTAATTTTTCTTTTATCTTAATGTTATACTTTAAATAATATTTACTGATTTTAAAATATAGTTAAAGGAAAAATATGGCTTATACAATCATAGAAGTAGAAAGAAAAACAGGAGTTTCTAGTAGAACGCTTAGATTTTGGTTAGATAAGGGTTTGTTTCCTTTTGTGGAAAAAGATAAAAATGGAGTGCGTTATTTTAGTGAAAAAGATTTAGAGTGGGTGGTTTGGGTAGATTGTTATAGACAAATTGGTATGAGTATAGAGGATGTTAAAAAATATATTTTTTTATGTATTAAAGGAAAAAATACAGCAAAAGAGAGATTAGAAATTATTTTAAAACTAAAAGAAAAAACATTAAAAGATGTAAAGAAATTAGAAAATATTTTGGAAAAACTTGATTTTAAAATAGATTATTATGAAAAAATGATTATGGAAAATAAAGATGAATTAAATCCTTTAAGCAAAGATTATGTTAAATGTAAAAGGTGTGTAAAAATTTAAAAATATTAATTTTTACTCTTGACTTACACTAGATGTTAGATTTTATACTTTTAAAAATTTAAAATCGAAAGGATAAAATGCTAACCCTAAACAAAGATAAAATGTCTAATTCCCAAATTATTTTAGTATTTTGTTTAGGGTATTTGGAATTTTAAGTACAGAGCTTGGGATGATGGGGATCATTCCTGTAGTATCTGAAAATTTTCATGTGAGTATTTCTGATGCAGGTTGGAGTGTGAGTGTTTTTGCACTCGTAATAACTTTTTGTGCACCTATAGTTCCTTTGCTTTGTGTAAATTTCAATCCTAAAAAATTAATGCTTATTTGTCTTTTAGTTTTTGTATTTTCTTCTTTGGCAAGTGCTTTTGTAAATGAGTTTTGGCAATTGCTTATTTTTAGAGCTATCCCTGCTTTTTTCCATCCTATTTATATAGCTCTTGTTTTAAGTATGGCTACTAATTTAGTTGAAGATAAAAAAGAAGTCCCAAAAGCTACAGCTAAGATTTTTGCAGCAGTGAGTGCAGGGATGGTTTTAGGTGTGCCTATGACTAGTTATTTTGGTGGAAATTTTAGCTTTGAAGTAGCAATGTTATTTTTTTGTATTTTAAATAGCTTATCTTTTATAGCAACTTTGTTGTTTGTACCTGATTTTAAAAGGATAAATTCTATTAAAATAACTAAGCAATTGCTTATCTTAAGATATCCACTTTTGTGGATTAGCATTCTTTGTGTTATCTGTGTAAATGCTGGAATTTTGGGATTTTATTCTTATTTTTCTGATTTTTTGCATAGTGTAGCAAAGATGAATTTTACTTTCATTAGTATTGTATTAGCTATTTACGGTTTTTCAAATATTATAGGTAATTATATAGCAGGAAAAACTCTTGTTAAAAATGCACATTTTACTTTACTTTTAACGCCTTTGATTATGATCATATTTTATACTTTACTTTTTAATTTTTATGGCCAAATTATGTTAATTATGTTTGCTTTTATATTAGGAATTTTAGCTGGAATAATGAATAATGGCACACATTTTATAATAAATCATCCTTTTCCAAAAGCCTCTGATTTGAGTAATGGACTTTTTATAAGTGTAGCTAATATAGGATTAAGTAGTGGAACAGCTATTTGTGGGATGGTTATATCTTTAAGTAACACCCGCTTTATCATTATAAGCACTATTTTTTTGTTGATTTTAGGAATTATGATGATTTTATTAAGAAGGAGGATAGAAAAAATGAAATTAAGATTTTAATTTTAAAAATTTAATAAACTTATATTTTACACCAAAGGAGATAAAATGAAAACTTTAATTATTTTTGCTCATACTTTTTGGAAAGATTCAAAAGTAAATCGTGCTTTATTAGAAAGCATAAAAGATATAAATAATTTAAAAATTCACAATCTTAGCACAAGCTATAATGATGGAAAAATTGATATTAATAAAGAACTTGCTTTGCTAAAAGAAGCAGATAAAATTATATTTCAATTTCCGCTTTTTTGGTTTAGTACCCCAAGTTTGCTTAAAGAATGGCAAGATAGAGTTTTAAGTGCAATTTTATATGGAGAAAAAGAGCTTTTAAAAGGTAAAATTTTTCAAGTTATTACAACTTTGGGTGGGGCTGAACAAAGTTATGATGGCCATCATGGTGCTACTTTAGAAGAGCTTTTAAAGCCTATTTATTATAGTTTTGAGTATTTAGGTTGTAAAAGTGTTAAGCCCTATGCTATTTTTAATGCAAGCGTTGATGGTCTTGATTTAAATGTCTATAAAAATTACTTAGTATAGTAATTTAAAATAGTTTTTTGCTATAAGTTATTAAACTTATAGCTTTTTATCAAATATAAATTTTGAAAGAGTAGTAAATAAAGCTATTTTTCTAATAATATAAAATAATGAAAAATTAAAAAGTGTATAAAAATTTAAAAATATTAATTTTTACTCTTGACTTACACTAGCTGTTATGTTTTATACTTTTTGAAATTAAATTTCAAGGAGCGATAATGCAACGCAGAAAATTTTTTAAAAACACTATGATTTTAGCCGCTGGAACCACTTTTATAAATTCTGCATTAAGCGCAAAAGAAAATGATTCTTTAATGCAAAATGATCCTGAATTTTATGAAATTTTTAATTATTTTAGTAAAGTAGAAGTAACAAAATATAATAAATTAGATAAACAAAATACCCATTTAGTTAAATTAGCAGCCATAATTGCAAATGGCGGTAGTTTAGATTTTTTTAAAGAGTATTTAAATATAGCTTTAGCACAAAATATAAATCCTGTAGCCATTAAAGAGCTTATTTATCAAAGCGTGCCTTATTTAGGTTTTAGTAAGGTTTATAAATTTTTAGAGCTTTGTAATAAAATTTTTAAAGAATCCAATATATCTTTACCACTTAAAAATCAAGGGACCACTACTAAAGAAAATCGTTATGAAGAAGGTTTAAAGCTTCAAGTGTATATATTTAAAGAGGCAATTTTAAAAGGCAATGAAGATACTCCAGAAGATATGAAGCATATTAGAGAATTTTTAAGTTCTAATTGTTTTGGAGATTATTACACAAGAAAAGGTTTGGATTTAAAGACAAGAGAACTTTTAACTTTTGTTTTTTTAGCAAGTTTAGGAGGCTGTGAAAATCAGCTTAAAGGTCATATACAAGGAAATTTTAATATGAAAAATAATAGAGATATTTTAATTAGCACTTTAACACAAATTTGCCCTTTTATAGGTTATCCTAAAACATTAAATGCACTAAATTTGATAGAAGAAACAAGTAAAAAGTAAAATTTACTCTTGACTTACACTAGATGTTAGGTTTTATACTTTTAGTTAAATTATATAGAAAAATGTTTTGATAGCTAAGATTTAATAGTTTTTATTTAATTTAAAAATATTAATTTTTAATAAAAAAGGATAAAAATGCAAAGAAGAGATTTTTTAAAAACATCAAGTATGGTAGCTTTAGGAACTTTAGCAATAGATTCTAATCTTTTGGCAAAAGAAAACACACAAGAAAAAACTAATAAACTTTTTTTAAATCCTAGCGAAGAAGCACTTAAAAATGTCAGCAAAAATCCTTTTGGTTTGGTTTATGAAAATGCTATAGCTAAAAATCAAAAAGGTTGGGTAAATATTAAAAAAGTAAGTTATGGAACAAAAAACAATAAAAGTGTAGCTAATCTTTATTTACCTGCAAATTTTAATGCAAAATTAAAATATCCAGCTATTGTTGTAGCTCATCCAAATGGTGGAGTGAAAGAGCAAGTTGCAGGGCTTTTTGCACAAAAATTAGCAGAGCTTGGTTATATTACTTTAGCTTTTGATGCTTTTTATCAAGGAGAAAGCCAAGGTTTTCCACGCAATAAAGATATTCCATCAAGTAGAGTTGAGGATATCTCTAAAGCAATTGATTTTTTAGATACTTTTAAAGGAGTAGATAAAGAAAGAATAGGAATTTTAGGAATTTGTGGAGGAGGTGGCTATACATTAAAAGCAGCACAAAAAGATAAAAGATTAAAAGCAGTGGCAACTTTAAGTGCTTTTAATACAGGACTTGTGCGTCGCAATGGTTTTTTAAATAGCGAGCTTGATAAGATCCAAGAAAAATTATTAAATGCAAGTAAAGCAAGAGAATTAGAGGCTATAAGTGGTAAAATAAGTTATACAGGTTTTGCTCCAAAAAAATTAAGCAAAGAAGAACTTGATAAAATTCCTACTGATCTTTATCGTGAGGGTATGATTTATTATGGTGATACTCACGCACATCCTAATTCTAGTTTTATTTATACAACAAGTTCTTTAATGGAGCTTATGAGTTTTGATGCAACCGATCAAATCGAGCTTATTAATCAGCCTTTACTTATGCTTGTGGGTGATAAAGCAGATACAGCTTATATGAGCAAAGAAGCTTTTGATAAGGCAATTGGAACTCAAAATAAAAAACTTTATACTATAAATAACGCCACTCATATACAAACTTATTATAAAAAGGAGGCGGTAGATGAAAGTTTAAATAAACTTAAAAGTTTTTATGAGAAGAATTTAAAAAATTTAGCTTAAGGATAAAAAATGCAAAAAAGAAGATTAAGAAATTTGGAAGTGAGTGTTTTAGGGCTTGGTTGTATGGGAATGAGTTTTGGTTATGGAGAAGCTAAAGATGAAAAAGAGATGATAACACTCATTCATAAGGCAAAGGAACTTGGTATTGATTTTTTTGATACAGCTGAAGTTTATGGTCCTTTTATTAATGAAGAATTAGTAGGTAAAGCAATAAAACCTTTTAGAAATGAAGCAGTGTTAGCAACAAAATTTGGTGTTAGAATTGAGGGCACTAAACAAATTGTAGATAGCACACTTGGTAAAATCAGACAAAGTTTAGAGGATAGTTTGAAGCGTTTGCAAACAGATTGCATTGATCTTTATTATCAACATAGAGTTGATACAAATGTTCCAGTTGAAGAAGTTGCTAATTTAATGAGCGATTTTTATAAAGAAGGAAAAATCAAAGCTTGGGGTATGAGTGAAGCAGGAATTCAAAGTATTAAAAGAGCTCATGCAGTATTCCCACTTAGTGCGGTGCAAAGCGAGTATTCTTTATGGTGGAGAGAACCTGAAAATGAACTTTTAAAAGTTTTAGAAGAATTAAATATAGGTTTTGTTCCTTTTTCTCCTTTAGGGAAAGGATTTTTAGCAGGTAAATTTGATGCAAATTCTACTTTTGGAAATAATGACTTTAGATCACAAGTTCCGCGTTTTAAAAGTGAGAATTTAAAAGCTAATCTAGAATTAATTTATGCATTAGAAGATATAGCAAAAGCTAAAAATGCTACTTTAGCACAAATTGCTCTTGCTTGGGTTTTGGCACAAAAAGCATTTATCGCACCTATTTTTGGAACAACAAATTTACAAAGATTAGAGGAAAATATTAATGCTATTAATATTGATTTTACTCAGGATGAATTAAGTCATTTAAAGAATATCTTAGATAAAACAATAATCAAAGGAGATCGTTATGCAGGTGAAGCAGCTCTTAGAGTTGGGAAATAAAAAAATTAGTTTATTTCTTATAATGATTTTATGTAATCTTCTTGAAGGAGTGCAAATGCAAGAACTTGAAAGCAAAGGAATTCATGAAAGTTTTAAAGGAGATAATAAAATTTTTAATGGAAATGTAAAAGTTTCTATGATGTTTAAATCAAATGAGTGGAGGAATTTTAGCGGAGCTTTAGTTGAATTTGAGCCTAGTGCAAGAAGTGCGTGGCATACACACCCCCAAGGACAAACTTTAATTGTTACAAACGGAGAAATTCTTACAAAAGTACCAGGACAAAAAGCATTTATTGCTAAAAAAGGCGATGTGATAAGTTGTCCTATAGGGATAAAACATTTTCATGGTGCAACCAATACAAGTAGTGGGGCACATATAGCACTTACGGGTGAAAAAGATGGCAAAAATGTAGAGTGGTTTGAGCTTGTAAGTGATAAAGAATATAAGGAGGCATTAGATGAAGCAAAAAAATAAAATTATAAAATTAATGGCGTTAGCTTTATTTTTTATTTTAGGAGTTAATATGCAAGCACAAGAATTTATGAGTGTTAAAATTTCAGAAATAGAAGTTGATTGCAAATACTTAGAAGAATATAAAAAAATTCTAAAAGAAGAAAGTGAATTAAGCGTAAGAGAAGAAGATGGAGTTTTGGTGCTTTATGCCCTATCTCATAAAGATAATCCTTGTAAATTTAGCATTGTAGAATCTTATAAAGATGAAGAAAGTTATCAAAAGCATATACAAAGCGAACATTTTCAAAGATATAAGCAAGGCACTTTGCATATGGTAAAAAGTTTAAAATTTATTCCATTAGAAGCTTTAAGTCCTAATATGCGATTAAATAAAGAATTTTAATAATATCTATAAAACTT